>JAFAAT010000136.1 GCA_023426425.1 Bacteroidota bacterium
GTCTCGCACTCTGCCGGAAAATTGTCGAATCTCACGGCGGCACGATTCTTGCCTCCGGGAAACCAAACCTGGGTGCTGAGTTCAAAATCATTCTTCCCTTCCATCAATCCTGAACCCAAAAGAAAACAGAGTTGATACTCCCCAACTCCACAACTAAACGACTCCACAACTAAACGACTAAACAAGAGAAGCAGCACTCTCGCGCTGCTTCTGTTGTTTTTGAGCCGGATTTATAAGGTTCTTTCACCCTCTATAGTCACTGTATTCTGACTGCCATCCTGGAATGATCCGGTAATCACATCACCATTCAGTGTTCCCATAACAACACCATCTTCATTCTTGATAGTGCCGTTTTCAATCACGCCATTAATCTCTTCCTTGTCACTGGCTCCGTTCTCCCGTGCTGTGCCTCCCCATTTGCCCAGCTGCCTTGACAGCAGGATATTAAACGTGCCCGTTTCCGGTTTCGTTGTACTGTAGGTTCCTTCAAATGCTTCAATCAATGCATTGGACGTCTCTTTCACCAGGTTAAACACTGCATTCGGATGACCTGGTATATCTGCACTGGTAATCGTAGGGTTGCTGCCATCAGGTTGCACTGAGAAGGTAATGCTCACAGGCTGTCCGTTCAAGCTTCCGGTAAATGGAGCTACGTAGGGCTGTCCGTCCGTCCAGGTAATCGCTGAAGTAAGGGTCACTGCAGTGCCATCAAGCACCATGGTCGCAGTAATATCATTGGTGCCATTCATTAATGAGAATTTGATAGTACCAGACGAACCGATAACCACACCTTTGTAAATTCCTTTGCCACTTCCGTCATTTGCAGCCAATGCTTCAGGTGAAGTAACACAGCTTGTACACTTGTAGTGGTTCTGGGGATTGGCTTCATCTTTGTCTTTTTCGCAAGAGGTAAGAGATAATGCGCCGAGTGCGAATACGAATGCTAACGTACGTAGTGAATTGCTCATGAGATTTGTTTTTGTGTTTCCAATCACAAAGCTCAGCAACCAGCTACTCATCCACAATCCCATTTTAGTAGTAAATACTCAATGGCGATACACTTTATTCAACGCTTCTGTACGTGAGTTTACCTGAAGTTTTGTGTAGATATTGCGGATATGTGTTCTCACTGTCTCTGTGCTCAGGTACAACCTGTCTGCAATTTCCTTGTATCGAAGGCCCTTTGAGAGTAATTCAAGTATATCTTTTTCCCTGAAACTTAATTTGGCAAGCTCCGGATTAGTGGCTGTCTGCTGAAAAGACATTACCACTTTCCTGGCAATATGGCTGTTCATCGGCGAACCTCCATTGTAAGCTTCCGTTATCGAATCCAGCAGCTTTGAAGGTTGTGTGGTCTTAGTGAGATATCCCGTAGCTCCGGCTTTCAAAGCTTTGAAAACATTTTCGGAGTCATCAAAGGAGGTACAAATCAGGAAATGAATATTCGGACAGCCCGGCTTTAGCTCTCGTATACAGTCTATTCCTGACTTCCCCGGCAGGTTAATATCTGTGAGCACCACATCTGGCAGAAGCCTCGGGATTTCCTTCATAGCGTCTTCTGCATTCGAGAATGCTCCAACCACCTCAAATCCCTCACTGCCATTTATCAGGATTTCCAGGCTTTCTCTGATCTGTTTCTCGTCTTCTATTATTCCAACTCTGATTGACATTCGACAAAAATAATCGGCTTGTTGGTTGACTCAATACCATGAAAGTGTTAGTGCCCTCACGAAATCTGCAACCTGTCCAACTCCAGCAATACTCCGGACCCTCTTCCCGGCTGAGAGGTAAGCTCCAGTCTCGCTCCAAGTGCCTTGCTCCTGGAAGCTATGTTCTTAAGGCCATTACCTTCAGAAGCCAGGGTTACATCAAAACCCTTTCCATTATCTGTTATTTCTATCCTGAAAGCCGGTTCCAACCGGAGCTTTATCTTCACTTCTGTTGCAGCAGCATGCTTCACTATGTTTTGTAGGGTCTCTTTCACAATCATGTTAATGTTCCGGTTTACTTCTTTACTGATCTTCACATTTGGCACCGCCTCCGGAAAATCATAGCTTATCTGAACCGGTAGCTCCTCAAGGTATTCATAGCTGTATTCCCTAATCCGGGCTACCAGGTTGTCCAAAGTAGTATTCTCCGGATTCATCGCCCAGACCAGGTCTCTCATGTTTTCAACGAGCACTTTCGAAGTGTCGGAGATCGAATGAATTGCACCCGTAAGTTGCGGGTTATTCACCGGATGACTATAGGCAAGTTCCGCCAGGAACCGGATCTTCGACAATCCCGAACCCAATTCATCATGTATGTCCTTCGCAATTCTTTGTCGCTCTTTTTCTTCCGTATCACGGACTATCTGCTGTTGTCTTATCTGTTCCCGGAGTTTTGTTCTTGTTTTATGGTAGTACCAAATGGAGACAATACTAATAATCACCACTACAAGCAATAGCACAAGGTACCGCTGCTTCTGTAAACTGGCTGCCTGCTCGGCCAGCGTCAGGCGGGCAATCTGTTCCTGTTGTCTTAAAGCGTCAATTTCTGCCGTCTTCTTGTCGCTCTCGTATTTTGCTTCCATCTCGGCCAGTCGCTTAGTGAAAGCAACAGGCTGCACACTATCTTTGAGGCGGTAGGCTGCAAGCAGACTGTTCATCGCAAGGTCATGTTTGCCCATCGCCTGGTAAATCTCCGAAAGGGACTTATAGCAGTCCTTGACGATCACCAGGTAACCACCAGTCCTGGCAACTTGCAAAGCCTGTTGAATCTGAACAATAGCCCTATCCAGTGCACCCATCTCTCCATAAATATCCCCGAGTTGCTGATAGGTGCCTGCCTCAATTAATGGATAACTCCCCGACCGGATGGTGCCAAGGGCTTTTTGAGCATAAGTTATTGACGAAGCTATATCTCCCTTGTCCAGCATGACTCTGCTCAGATTAGAAAAGCAAATGGCAACACCATTGCTGTCGCCCAAAGTCGTATATTTCGACAATGAAACCTGGTAGGATGCAAACGCACTGTCGTCCTTGCCTTGCATATAATATGCGTTGCCAATGTGCAGCATGGCCGTTGCCGCACCATAAAGGTTGCGGATCCTATTAAATTGATAATAGCTCTGCAACTGACTTTCCTTAGCCTTTTCATAAAGACGCTGGGAGTAAAATACCTCTCCTTCAAGATCCTTCGCCCAGGCTAATCCTTCTTTATGCCTCGTTTTGCTAAGGATCGTCATAGCTTCCTGCTGAAGCTGCGAAGCTCGCTCTGGACTGCCTTTCTTAATAAATACCTTTCCTAACCACAATTGCGCCTCTGAACAGGGCGCAGCCAATTCCTGAATGCTGCATAACTTTGCCGCCTGCTCAAACCATAATTTGGAAGAATCATACTTGCCCTGGTAAAACGAGCATTGTCCAAGGGCAATATACAAGTCCCTCTCAAGTGAGGCTTCCTTCGCAGCCTTCACTCTCCCCAGTAATTTATAAAGTAGCGTATTCGCTTCTCTGCACCGACTCGTTGCAGACAATATCCGGCTTTTGATTGCTGCTGCCTCCGTTTCAGCAAACAGGTTACCGGATTTTTTTGCAATCTCCAGTGCGGTGTCTGCAAGGTTCATAGCCATAGAATAGTCCTGGCCAAGACTTGAGCGCGCCTTTTGGTTCAACAAATCCTCCGCGCCCTGCGCAGCTACATCGCTGCAACTGGCAAAGACTATGTATAAGATGAAAGGAATGGTAGAAATGCTGCGGAGCATATTCAACACAGACTCTGGTTTCTTCCCCAATAATACAGCTTGTAAATCACAAAGCAATAAGGTCAGAATCTTCGGTCATGATACCGGGGGGCATAAAACTTACTGCTATACGTCCGGCAATCGCAATTCGAGCAGTGGGTCACCTCCATCAATGAAAACTCTGCCTCCGGGTTTTAGTGCCTTTTTGATTCGTTGTAGCGCCAGAACTTCATTCTGTGGATGCCTGCCATCAAGTACACCCACCCTCACCGCAAAAGCTATATCAAATAGAGGTTCACCTTCAGCCAACACAAACTCTTCTACTGCCACCTGCCTGAAGCTCAACCGCCCACTCGCCAACTCCGCACCTGAGCTTTTGATTGCCTGCCTGATCGCTTTCTCGGAACGGTCTATCCCAAGAACATAGCTTTCATCTACTGCTTTCACGATCGCCCTCGCTGCAGCCCCCGGCCCACAGCCGATTTCAAGCACCCGTACACCCGGGTGGAGTGGTAGTGCGGAAACAATCTCCATTAAACGCGCAGACAGCTTTTCGATAGCCATAGTTTTCAGGTTCAATTCCTTCTGCCAAATATATGGGAGTTGGCAGTGTCTATTTCATCCTGGCCAATGGTATGACCCATATTCGGGTAAATCTTCACGGTAACTTCAGCTCCCAGATTGCGCAGTATGGTTTCACTCTCTAATACCCTGTCCTTAGGAACATGTGGATCAGGATCGCTGCTTCCAATGAATATCGGTGTGCCTTTGAAGTCGCCTGTATAGTTTTCTGCTTGTAAGTTTTGTCCAATCAACCCTCCCGTAAATGCAGCTACCCCACCATACAGCCCTGCGTTTCTGGCAACAAATTCCAATGTCAGACAAGCACCCTGTGAGAAACCAAGCAGATAGATGCGCTCCTTATCTACGCCCTGTTTTTCTAACTCTGCCAAAAGATCCTCCAGCATCTTCAGCGCCGAGGACAACCAGGGTTCATTAGCTTCCTGTGGTGCCATAAACGAGTATGGATACCAGCTTCCATTAGTTGCCCCTGGCGCCACCAGGGTAAAATCCTCCACCTGCAGGTATTGCGACAATGT
This sequence comes from Bacteroidota bacterium, assembly GCA_023426425.1. GTDB lineage: Bacteria > Bacteroidota > Bacteroidia > Chitinophagales > Chitinophagaceae > JAFIGV01. Next base: position 4,825 of record JAFAAT010000136.1, read on the forward strand.
AAGAATATCTTCTGCTGAACCTCCTCTTCCGTGGATCATGATCAAAACTTTGCCGTCTTTCTTGAGCTCCTTCCCTGCGTAAACAAATCTTGGATGATGCATATACTTCCTTTTTCCGTTGGTTAACTTATCTCTTCAGCACCGGTAGAACCTGCTCAATTTTCCTGCGCATCGGCTCATACTGAGCAGGTAATTTTAGTTCCTGCCCCAGTGTTTCCTCCGGCTCGTCTATTAAGAATCCAGGATTATCCGTAGCAATCTCAAACAACACGCCTCCCGGCTCCCTGAAGTACAAAGAGTAGAAATAGTTCCGGTCAATCTTCTCTGTAATGTGCAGGCCCGCAGCCAAAACTCTCTTCCTGAACGCCATCAATACCTCCTCGTCTTTAACACGGAAAGCCACATGGTGATTGGTCCCTCCGGCGTTGATTCCATGCTCCGCAGTAGGGTCCTCGACCAGGTCTACAATGTTGGCTGCTTCCACTGCATCAGTCATATATCGATGTCTGTCGCCTTTCTGCGCTACCAGGGTATACCCAAAGATTTCCGTCAAAACTCTGCCAGTCGCCCTCGCCTGTTTCAGGGTGAGCACTACGTTGTAAAAACCTTTAATCAGTTTAGTCGGTTCAAGACCCCCATTGGCCCATCCGCTTCGTCCGTCTTCTTTACGAGCAGCAACTAGTCTCAATACCAATCCATCAGGATCTTTAATAAGCAATGATTCTTCACCAAATTCTGTTTCCAGCACCTGGTATTCATGCCCATAGTGTTTTAGTCGTTCAGCCCAGTATTCCAGGCTTCCTTCCGGTATCGCATAGCCAATCTCAGTGGCCATGCCAGTGCCATTTCTTCCCTGCTTCACATGGTCCCAGGGAAAGAAGGTCAGGATGGTCCCCGGGCTTCCAACCCTGTCTCCATAGTAGAAGTGATAGGTTCCGGGAGCGTCAAAGTTTACAGTCTTCTTCACCAGGCGCAGCCCCAGGACTTTTGTATAAAAGTCCAGGTTTCGCTGAGCATTACCGGCTATAGCCGTAATATGATGAAGGCCTAATATCCTGTGTTCCATAGTCTCTCATTTATGCAGCAGCTTCTACTGCAGCCGCTTGTTTCACCAGCTGAATCTCAGCCAGTATTTTAATCTCATCTCCTACTACTACCTGTCCCGCTTCTGTCACTGCACTCCAGGTTAGTCCAAAATCTTTCCTGCTGATCTTACCATTCACTGTAAAGCCCGCCTTGGTCTGTCCATATGGGTCCACTACAATCCCTCCAACTTCCAGGTGGAGCTTAACTGGCTTGGTGACTGCCTTTATCGTCAGGTTCCCCTCCACGCTGGCTTCATCGCCTTGCAGCTCATACTTACTGCCTTCAAACTCGAGGGTGGGGTAGTTTGCCACATCAAAGAAGTCAGCTGATTTTAGATGCCCATCACGCTGGTCATTGTTTGTATCCAGTGAGCTGATATCCGCTGTAAATTTCAGGTGATTCACACTACTGAAATCGTCATTTTCAGTTTCCACTTCCAGGTCGAATTTTCTGAAATGCCCGGTCACAGTAGTGATCATCAGGTGCTTTACCTTAAACTGAATCTCCGAATGTGTCTGGTCTAATTTCCATTGCGTTGCCATAGTTTTCCTTTTTGTTTTTTGTTCCACAAAGGTACCTTCACAGCCTGCCGTCACCATTGACCTATGGCAATTTATCAATGTGATTTAGATCAACTATTTAGGGTTCGCCAGGTTCTTCCGCAAACGGCTCAGGGTCTCTCTCGTAATCCCCAGAAAGGAGGCTATCATATGCTGAGGCACGCGCTGCATACAATCAGGATAAGCAGCAAGAAACTTAAGGTATTTTTCCTCGGCAGATTCAGAAATTGTAACCATAAGCCGCCTTTGCGTGGCAATAAGGTGGTTCTGCAGCAGTATTCTAAAGTAACGCTCAAACTGAGGCACATCCCGTAGCAACATCTCCCAGTTTGTCCTGTTAATTAACAGCACTTCTGCATCTTCAAGTGCATCTATATTGAATGCTGATGGCTCCTCCGTAAAAAAGCTGAACAGGTCAGAAATCCACCAGCCCTCCTGCGCAAACTGTAGTATATGCTCATTTCCTTTCTCGTCTATCTTATATGACCGCAAAATCCCTTTCTCTACAAACACCTGGTAGCGGTTCACATCACCTTCCTGCAACAGGTACTGCCGTTTTCGAATCTTTCGGGGTGTAAATAATGTCCTGCAGAAATTAAATTCCTCCTCACTCACTTCTATGAGTTCATTTACCTTCTGCTGTAGCAACTCAAACATGGCACACTAAGTTACACGTATCTCCTGTATCTTCCTGTATGCTTGCAAAGGTCTTTCTACAATTCAATACTCCATAAAATGACTAACTTTATTAAAAAGGATATGAACCTCCCCACGCTTCTTGCGAAGCATCTTCGCGAAGTCTACTTCGGTGGCAACTGGACCTGGGTAAACTTTAAAGAGCAATCTGCTGATATCACCTGGCAACAGGCTACCCAAAAAATACATTCATTTAATACTATCGCTGCCCTCGTGTTTCATATGAACTACTATGTAGCCGCAGCAATTCGCGTCCTGCAGGGGCAGCCACTTGATGCCAGCGACAAGTTTAGCTTCAATCACCCACCCATAGCCTCAGACGCAGACTGGCAGTCACTACTCGATGCTTCTTTCCAGGATGCTGAAACCCTGGCCAGCCTCCTCGAGCAACTCCCCGAAGAAAAACTCTGGGATACATTTGTAGACGAGAAATATGGCAACTATTACCGCACCATCCAGGGTACTATCGAACACACCCATTACCATTTAGGGCAGATTACACTTATCAAAAAACTCCTGGATAGACCGCTCTGAATGGTCTCTTTTTCCATTGCTCAACGACTACTGGTCTGGTGGCTTTTTAAAGTTGTAGCTATGCGGCACCTGTATTTAAATGAGATAATGTCCCGTGCTTAGTATGCAGTACTATTTCCTTTAGGATTTCCCTCAGCTTTTTGAAGTCAGAAGGTTTGGTGACGAAACAAACTGCACCCAAATCACCTGCTATTTCCCGGTCACGTTGATGAGAAGAGGTGGAATACATAATCACAGGAATATGCCTGTGTTTATCATGCTTTTTCAGTTCAGTCAGGCATTGCCAGCCACTCATGCCAGGAAGGTTAATGTCCAGAAATACCACGTGTGGTCCATCAAACTCACCGTCGTCCAGCTTCTTCAGTGCCTCCTCGGCGTCTTCTGCAAAATAGCATCCGATTTCCGGGTCAACAGATGCTAACGCTTCCGAAAACAGTTCTCTGTCATCACCATCGTCATCAATAACCAGAAAGTTTTTCATGTTATATACTTTGTCTTTCCTGTTTGACTGGTAAATCAATTGTGAACTTCGCGCCTAACTGGCTTTCTCCTTCAGCTAAAATCTTTCCACCGTGACGGTCAACTATCTTTTTACACAACGCCAGGCCAAGCCCTGTTCCTTCATACTTATCTTTCGAATGTAACCTCGTAAAAGTGTTAAAGATGCGTTCCGAATAGTCCTGATGAAAGCCAATCCCATTATCGGTGATCGTTACTCTTGCAAATTCCTCACCTGCTTCTGTAACTATACTGGAGTCCACCTTGATCAGAGGAGGGACATCCGCCTTGGAGAATTTCAGAGAGTTATTTATAAGGTTGTAGAATAGTTGGTAAATCAACAGAGATGCTCCTTCGACTGTCACTAGTCTGCTAACTTCAAGTCTCGCATTTTTCTGACTTATAAGCACTTCCAGGTCCGCCTGGATATGAGTGAACACTTCGTTCAGGTCTACCGCCTCGGTCTTTTGACGCTCTGCATCTACTTTTGAATAGCTCAGAACTCCTTCAATCATGGCAATCATCCGATCAGTCGCATGTTGCACTTTTTTTATGAACACCTTCCCTTGCTCAGGTAAAACTTCACCAAATTCATCCTCCAGACGCATGGAGAAGGTTTTGATTTTGCGCACGGGCTCTTTCAGGTCATGGCTCGCAACATGTGCAAATTGCTGCAGGTCCTGATTCGAACGCTGAAGTTCGCGAGTGCGCTCAGCAACAAGATTCTCCAGCTTTTGTGCAATTGTCTTCTGGTCGTCAATGTCCGTACTGGTTCCTACCCATCTGACAACAGCCCCCGTCGAGTCTTTCACGGGGTGTACACGGGTGAGAAACCATCGATATTCCCCATCATGCCTCCTCAACAGGAAAGTCTGCTCAAACGGCGCTTTCTTGTTTAGTGATTCTCGCATGAATTCAGTTACTGCCGTCTTTTCATCTGAATGTAACAAGGCTTCCCATCTGTGACCTTCCAGCACCTCAGCAGTGCAGCCGGTGTATTCAAACCAACGTTTGTTATACCAGTAAATAGATCCTTCAGAAGAGGCCATCCACGTAAGGTTCTGTATGCTGTCAGCAAGAGTCCGGAACTGCTCCTCGCTTTGCTTCATGGCTTCTTCAGCAAGCTTGCGTTCATGAATGTCAAAGCCAACTCCTACAAATCCTATAAACTCTCCGCTTGGCAGGTATCTGGGATTGCCCTTGAACGCATGCCAGCGATAGATTCCATCATGCCGCAGAAGCCTGATCTCCGGAAGTGTGTAAGCACTTCGTGTACGAAAAGCTTCGCTATAGGTCACTCGAACCTTGTGCACATCCTCAGGGTGCACTATACCTTCCCAGGCATTGCCTAAACCTTCTTCATATGATTGTCCAGTATAGTCGAGCCAGGTTTTATTGAAATAGCTCATCGTTGCCTGCTCATTCGGCTCTACCAGGAAGACAAACATCGGACTTTGGTCAGCTAATGTGCGGAAACGCTGTTCGCTTTCTATCGCAGCCTTCTCCGCTTCCTGCCGTTCCTGAACATCCTGGTACCACTCTATCATAAGTCCTGCCGACCTGGATAGGAGCGCAACCACCGCTTTGTCTTCTTCCGATGGGCTATGGACTACAGGGTAATAGAAGGCAAAGGTTCCCAGGACGTTCCCTTTCGATGAAAATATTGGGGTTGACCAGCAGGCTTGAAGTCCATGTGCCAATGCCAGATCTTTAAAATTCTTCCACAACGGATCTGTCGCTATATCGGTAACTACTACTTCCTTTCCGGTAAATGCAGCAGTTCCACAGGAACCCACATCAGGACCAATGCTAATGCCATGGATCGCTTCGTTGTAGTCATGGTCAAGACTCGGTGCCGCACCATGTAGCAGGTGTCTACCCTCTTTATCTAGCAGTAACAACGAAGCCTTGAGTGGATAGCTTGCATTCCGCTCAGCCGTCTGCGCAAGGGTCTCAAGCACCACACTAAGCGGCTCCCCATGAACAGCAAGCTCAAAGGCTTGCTTTTGACCCGCCAGAATAGATTCCGCTCTCTTTCGTTCGGTAATGTCCTGCATGGAGCCAAGCATCCTGTATGGCTTTCCTTCACCATCCTCCACAATCTGCCCGCGGTCAAGCACCACAGCAAAATTGCCATCGGCCTTCTTAAATCTATACTCGAATGACCAGTGTTTTTCATGGGCTTCCATCACATTATTGATCCCTTCCAGCACTCTCCCCTTATCTTCAGGATGGATTCTGCTTTGCCAGGAGTCTATCCCCAGACCAGCTTCGTCAGCAACATAACCAAATGTCTTTTTAAATGCTTCATTCCACCAGATCGTATTAGTCCTGAGGTCCAGGTCGCGTATCGCATCTTGTGTCGCTTCACTTATAAGTCTGAATCGCTCCTCACTTTCCAGGACTTGCTTGCGTGCCAATACCTGAGGCGTCACATCATTAGCCATTACGAGCACGCCCGTAATCGTACCGTCCATCTCCCGGTACGGTTGGTAAATAAAATTGAAATAGACAGTTTCTTTCGTGCCGTCTTGCCGGATGAATACCGCCGGAGTCTCAGTGCCCTTGATGATTTTATCATTAAAGTAAACATCCTGCAGCATCTCAAAGAACCCCTGGTTCTTTACCTCAGGTAATATCTCCAGAAACGGCTTGCCAATAGCACTGGCATCAACCTGCCACACATCAAACAGGGGCTGATTTGCAACTTCAAGCACCATGTTCTCTCCTTTAAGGATCAGAATCGGATCAGGAGCTTGTTCCAATATACTTCTGAATAGGTTCTCGCTCTGTTCTATCTTCTTCCTGGCCAGGACATTCTCAGTCACGTCATTGGAAAAAACTAGCACCCCCTCAATCTCCCCTCTCAGGCTGAACCAGGGCTGGTATATAATATTGAAGTACCTCTCCACTGGTCTGCCGGTCTTGTCTTTGATAACAACAGGCATCTCATTAAGAGATACTTCCTTGCCAGTGTGGTATACCTCATCCAACATCTTGGCTACAGCCTGCCCTTCCAGCTCTGGTAGTGCTTCTCTCAGGGTAAGTCCCGTCAGGTCACGATCGCCCAATACCTCCCGGTTCTTGGGGTGGAAGAATTCAAAGCGGTGTTCCGGACCTTTGTGTACATTAATGATCGCAGGTGCCTGTTGGAATAATCTATAGAATTGCTGCTCTGTTTCACGTCGCACCCTGTTTATACGGATGTGGTTCGCAACTCTCACCAACAGCTCCTTTGCGGAGAAGGGCTTTACCAGGTAATCATCTGCACCTGCGTCCAGGCCCTCTACCTTTGCTTCCTCACCCGCACGTGCAGAAAGAAAAATAACAGGCGTGTTCTTCAGATCGGCATGCGCCCGCAGCTTTTTCAGTAGCCCAAAGCCGTCCAGCTTTGGCATCATGATATCGGAAATAATCAGGTCTGGCCTCACCTTGAGCACTTTGGCGTAGGCCTCTGCTCCATCTACTGCAGTTATCACCTCAAACTTCTCGCTTAGGAGACTACAAACATAGCTGCGCATGTCAGCATTATCGTCAGCCAGCAAAACCCTCGGCTTGTCTGTTAACACTATCTCCTTATGGTGACCTTTTACAGTTTCAGCCTCCCGCCCCTCGTCCTGTGATGTAACCGGAAGCCATTTCAACGCCTCCTGTACAAACGCTGCGGTATGCTCAACTCCAGACCACTCTTTCGGTAATTCGATAATCTTCTCCTCAGGAAGATGAGCCTTTCCGGAAGGTATGATCACTGTAAAAGTTGAACCTTTCCCAAAGTCACTTTTTACTTCAATGCGACCCCCATGGATTTTTACCAGCTCCTTTACCATTGCCAATCCAATACCGGTTCCTTCCTGCGACCGCCCATCAGAATTTTCTACCCGGTGAAACCGCTCAAATATTTTCTCTATTTGATCCTCCGGTATCCCAATACCAGTATCCCGTACAGCAGCATGCACTTCCTTTCCGTGTTGCATGACCTCTACGGTAATCGTGCCTTCTCTGCTGTATTTAAGTGCATTTGATATCAGGTTCAGAATGATCTTCTCCCACATATCCACATCCACGTACACATCATCCTTGATCCTCCCGCAGGTGAATACCAGGTTCATCCCCGCTTTCTCAACCGCCGACCGGAATGTACTCGCCAGGTCTTCAGTAAAGCGACATAGGTTCACTTTTGAAAACCTGCCCTCGAGCCTTCCGGCCTCAATTCTGGAGAAATCAAGTAGGGTATTTACAAGCTTTTGCATCCGTCTGGCATTTCTATATGCCACTTCCAGCCTTTCCTTGTTTTCATCTACTGCCTCAGGATTACTGATCGCATCTTCAATAGGACCCAGCAAAAGAGTTAACGGGGTACGGAATTCATGACTGATATTCGAGAAAAAAATCGTCTTTGCCCTGTCTATCTCAGCCAGTGCCTCCGCCCGCTTACGTTCTTGTTCAAACGCATGTACATCAGCAAATGCCGTATTCACCTGGTCAGAAATAAGCTGGAAAAAGCTCCTGAACTTATCATCCATAAGCCTGTATGGGTTCACTCCTAGTATAAGTACTCCAGGAACTTCCCGTGTAGCCGTTAGTGTCACCGGCAATACAAACACACTATCCGGTGGCGT
>JAFAAT010000171.1 GCA_023426425.1 Bacteroidota bacterium
GTTCCAGGTGGCTAAGGTCACCGATTCCTACCAGGAAGATGGGCAACCAACCAATCCTGCCGACACCGAAAAACGGGCTGACAGGTTCCTGAAAGAATTGATCTGGTGCATGAAGGCTTGTGAGAAAATGGATGCGTAGACGTGTAGTCGTAGGCGTAGAATTGTGTGGTCGGAACAGGCATCGTAACAGTTTTGCATAATAATTATTTTACATAACGGAAAACTGTTTTTCAAGACGCAGAATTTAGACGCACAATCGCGGGTTATTATAAGAAGGATAACCGTGCGTTATTTTGAGAAGGACAACGTGTGTTAATTTGAGACGCACAATCGTGCGTCAATTTTGAGAAGGATAATCGTTCTTTATTTTGAGACGCACAATCGTGCGTCTCTACGATCGAAACGTGTGTAAATTTGAGACCCACAATCGTGCGTCTCTACGATATTCATTCTTCTTGCTATTTTTACATCCCCATGCGCTTCACCGCCTTCATACTGGCCATGCTGGTCCTGATCATGAACTGCCTGCCCTGTGCAGACCAGCAGGAACTGATTCTGGCGGAGAAACACGCGCATACCGCACCCGCACCTCATGACCACCAGGAGCACACAGACCTCTGCTCTCCATTTTGCCATTGTGCCTGCTGCGCCACCTTCCTGGTCGTCCATCAACCGCTGATACTCTCAGAAAAACAGGAAACCCTGCTGCGCCCACCCTACTCCACCTATCTGTCTCAAAAGATAGCTGAAGTAAGCCTTCCCATCTGGCAGCCTCCCCAGTTAGTATAGGTTCTGGTCATTTCATTATCAACTTAGTCACCTACCTGTGACTAATGCCGCGTATATTCAACCTATACTTTCATGCTGAATAGGATCATCTATTTTTCTATAAAGAATAAACTCATCGTGGGCCTGCTCACGCTGGTGCTGGTTGCCTGGGGACTATACTCGCTCTCCAGGCTACCTGTTGATGCCGTACCTGATATCACCAACAACCAGGTGCAGATCATCACCACTGCCCCCACTCTCGCCACCCAGGAGGTAGAACAGTTTATCACCTACCCCATTGAACAAAGCATCGCCAACCTGCCCGACCTGGTGGAGATACGCTCCATCTCGCGCTTCGGACTTTCTGTAATTACGGTCGTTTTTGAGGAAGATGTAGATATCTATTTCGCCCGGCAGCTGCTTCATGAAAAACTTCAGGAAGCAGAGGAGGAAATTCCGCAAGGACTTGGGAAGCCTGAACTGGCTCCGGTGTCCACCGGTCTGGGTGAAATCTACCAGTATATCATTCACCCAAAAAAAGGAGCAGAGCATAAATACACCGGCATGGACCTGCGCACCATGCAGGACTGGATCGTAGCCCGGCAGCTATATGGCACACCCGGTGTCGCTGAGGTTAATTCCTTCGGGGGCTATGTGAAGCAGTATGAAGTGGCCATCGATCCCAACCGGCTGAAGTCGATGAATGTCACCATCGCTGAGATCATAGAAGCGCTGGAAAACAACAATGCAAACACCGGTGGTGCCTACATAGATAAAAAGCCCAACGCATGGTTCATCCGCGGCATCGGCTTAATCACCTCTCTCGAAGACATCGGCAACGTAGTCATCAAAACTGTAGATGGCATTCCTCTGCTGGTGAAGCATGTGGCCACTCCACGTTTCGGCCATGCCATCCGCTACGGAGCTATGACCCGCAATGGTGAGGAAGAAGTGGTAGGCGGCATCGTGATGATGCTCAAAGGCTACAACAGCGCCGAAGTTGTAGACAATGTAAAGACCCGGATGGAAACCATCCGGAAGTCGCTTCCGGCAGATATTGAGATAGCGCCTTATCTCGACCGTACCAACCTGGTAGACCGTGCTATTCGTACTGTAGAAACCAACCTGATTGAAGGGGCACTCATCGTCATTTTCGTACTCGTTCTTTTCCTGGGCAACCTGCGTGCCGGTCTGATCGTCGCCTCTGCTATCCCGCTCTCCCTACTGTTTGCCTTCGGAATGATGCATGTGTTTGGTGTAAGTGCCAACCTGATGTCGCTGGGGGCTATAGATTTTGGTTTGGTAGTAGACGGCGCAGTCATCATAGTGGAAGCCACCATGCATCACCTGGGCCTGGGCAAAGCCCGCCGCCTAAGCCAGCAGCAAATGGACCAGGAGGTCTACCAGTCTGCCTCGAAGATCCGTAAGAGTGCAGCCTTCGGAGAGATCATCATCCTCATTGTTTACATTCCTATTCTCACATTGGTGGGCATTGAAGGAAAAATGTTCCGCCCCATGGCCCAGACAGTAGGTTTTGCTATCCTGGGCGCACTCATTCTTTCGCTGACCTACATTCCCATGATGTGTGCGCTGCTGCTGCCTAAGACTACTGGTCACAAGCGGAACTTCTCAGATCGTATGATGGACTACCTGCACCGCAAGTATGAGCCTGTACTGCTGAAGGCGATACGTGTAAAATACTGGGTGGTAGGAATTGCAGTAGGATTGCTGGCCATCGCCTTGCTAAGTTTCTCCAGGATGGGAGGAGAATTTTTGCCACAACTCGAAGAGGGTGATTTTGCCTTTCACTGCATTCTCCCACAAGGCACCTCACTCAGTCAGAGTATGGAAACTGCCATGCAGGCCGAACGCATCATCATGTCCTTCCCTGAGGTGAAAGAGGTGATTGGCAAATCCGGAAGCGCAGAAATACCCACTGACCCGATGCCACCGGAAGGCACAGACCTGATGATTGTGCTGAAGGATAAAAAAGAATGGACTACCACCAGCGACTACAACGATCTGGCCCAGCGGATGCTGGATACGCTGGAAACCATACCGGGCGTATTCTTTGAGGCCAACCAGCCCATCCAGATGCGATTCAATGAGCTGATGACCGGAGTGCGGCAGGATGTGGCAGTGAAGATCTTTGGTGAGGATATGGAAACCCTTGCGAAGCTCGCCACAGAGGTAGCGAAGGTTATCCGGGCTACTCCAGGAACCTCAGACCCGCAGGTGGAGCGAACAGCCGGACTTCCCCAGATCACTATCGAATACAACCGTGCACAGCTAGCGGCTTATGGACTGGACATCGGCACCATCAACCGGATTGTGTCTGCTGCATTTGCAGGCACTGCTACAGGCGTGGTCTTCGAAAATGAAAGAAAATTTGACCTGGTAGTCCGGTTGGATTCCCTGCACCGCACTTCATTGAGTGATGTATCCAACCTGTTTGTGCCCACTGCAAACGGCAACCAGATTCCTCTACACCAGGTAGCTAAAGTCTCCTTCAAGGAAGGTCCTGCCCAGATCAGCAGGGAAGATGCCAAACGCCGGGTAGTGATTGGATTCAATGTAGAAGGTCGTGATGTGCAATCCGTAGTGCGTGACATACAGAAAGAGCTTGTAGACTTTCCGCTTCCCCAGGGATATTATTTCACCTATGGTGGTACATTCGAAAACCTGCAGCAGGCCACCAACCGCCTGCTGGTAGCCGTGCCGGTAGCACTGCTACTCATCTTCACGCTGTTGTATTTTACCTTCGGCTCCATCAAACAGGCATTGCTCATCTTCACTGCCATTCCCATGTCTGCTATCGGCGGAGTGTTTGCGCTGCTACTTCGCGGCATGCCCTTTTCCATTTCCGCAGGTGTGGGATTCATTGCCCTATTCGGTGTGGCAGTGCTCAACGGCATCGTGCTGATAGCCACCTTCAACCAGCTGGCCAAAGAAGGTATGGAAGATGTGGTGGCAAGGGTAAGGGAAGGTACAAAAATCAGGTTGCGGCCTGTACTGATGACTGCCACGGTAGCCTCACTGGGCTTCCTGCCGATGGCACTTTCCAATGGTGCGGGCGCAGAAGTACAAAAGCCCCTGGCCACCGTTGTGATTGGTGGATTGATCACCGCTACTGCACTCACGCTGATCGTGCTTCCGCTCCTCTATATGATGAGTTCAGGCTCCTGGAGAAGACCCGTTAAGTCAGCCGTGGTCCTGGCAGGTTTGCTGTTCTCATCTGCTTTGAGCTCTAACGCACAAACCACTGAAGGCAACAGGCTCAGTTTGGAACAGGCTTTTGAGCGTGCACTACTCAGCAACCTGCAACTAAAAACTGCCGACCTGGCCCTGGAGCGATCACGCTCACTCAGTGGCAGCTGGTTTGATCTGCCCAGGACCGGCATCTTTACTGAGAATGAGGACCAGCGTCCTTCAGACTGGGAAGGCATACTCAAGATTGGTATATCACAAAGCCTGGAGTGGCCGGGCATCTATACAGCCAGGAAACAACTACTGAGGCAGCAGGTCAGCAGCATGGAACAAAGCAGGCGGCTCAGAGCATTGGAGCTTCGCCGCAACCTGGAAACAGCCTATTACACCCTTTGGTATCAGCAGGACAGGATACTCCTTTGGCAGCAACTGGACAGCTTCTATCGGGAATCCGCAAGAATTGCTACCCTTCGTGCCAAACTAGGTGAAAGTGCAGGCCTGGATAGTCTGGCCGCAAAAGCAAAAAGCATGGAAGTGCAAATGCAGCTGTTGATCATGCGTACCGACCTGCTGATGCAGCAGACCGTGCTCTACACCATCCTGAATACCGACACTTTGTTTCTGCCACACGGCAGCAAACTTGGAAGGCTCAGTTTGAAGTTTCCCACAGCAGAATTAGCTGATCATCCATCCCTGCGTTTACGCCGGCAACAGGTTGCGCTTGCGGAAACTGAGATCCGGCTTGCCCGGCTTACCCGGATGCCTGATTTCTCCGGTCGCTTTTTCAGTCAGAGGCTGTACGGAAAGGAGAATCCATTCTCCGGCTTTTCCGTAACTATGGGTGTGCCCCTCTTTGGTCTGGGTGCGCAGCAACAAAAGATCCGCGCAGCAAAGTTTGAGCGCGACTACCAGCAGACGATTTACCAGCAGGAACGAAGACTTCTCACTGCCACTTATCAGCGAGCCAGGCAGGAACTGCAAAAGCTGGAGACTACGCTGAACTGGTATGAATCGCAGGGACTTTCCACTGCTTCACAAATTCTCAGTGCAGCCACGCTTGCCTACCGTGGCGGTGAGATCAGCTTTGCTGAGCTCTCCCAGTACCTCAACCAGGCTATAGACATTCAGCGCAACCACCTGGAAACCCTGCACCAATATAACCTAGCCGCTATTGAACTAAACTACTATCTTAATCGCTAAGCAATGAATCCATCAATCATAATCTTATGCACTGCACTACTGTTTGCTACAGGCTGCAGGCAGCAGGTCAGCAAGTCTGAGACCACCACAGAGGCAGAAGCACACCACGACGCGCATACAGTGGCCACACTTACTGCTGCACAAATAAAAGCAGCAGGAATTGCAACAGGACCTATAGAGATGAAGAACCTCAGTACTTCTCTCAGTGTCACAGGCACCCTTGCTGTGCCCAATCAGAACAAAGCCTTTGTTACCTCTTTAGCCGGCGGAGTCTTGCGTACGCTGGAGGTAAGGCCGGGAGATCATGTAAAGAAAGGTCAGCTGATAGGCACTATTGCCAACCAGGAAATTGCGGGCCTGCAGCAGTCATTGCTGGAGACCCAGTCGAGGCTGCAGTATGCCGAGAAAGAGTATAGCCGGCAGCAGGAATTGGTAGAAGGCAATGCAGCACCCTACAAGAACCTTCAGAAAGTGCAGGTGGAGCTAAATGCATTGCGGTCGCAAACCACTGCGCTCAAGCGCCAGTTGGCGGCAATGGGTGCAGGTGTCTCGGGCTCCATATCTTCCAGTCTGGCCATCACAGCGCCTATCAGCGGCACCATTTCAGAGATCACAGCACAGATTGGCTCGGCCATCACACCCAATGCACCGATTGCGGAGATCACCAATAATTCCGAGCTCCACCTGGACTTGTTTGTGTATGAAAAAGACCTGCCAAAGATTGCTACTGGTCAGCTTATTCATTTCACCCTGACCAACAACCCCGGGCGGGAGTATGACGCCCGTATCTATTCGATAGGTACAGCATTTGTGAATGAGACGAAAGCAGTGCCCGTGCATGCGCACGTCATTAATGAGAAGCACGGGCTTATCGAAGGCATGAGCGTCACTGCCCTGATTAGTCTGGACGACCGGGTGTACCCTACTGTGCCCGATGAAGCCATAGTGCACCATGAAGGCAGGGACTACATCTTTGTAGTAGCAAATGATCATGTACACACCCATGCAGCAGACGACGGCCATGAACACCCGGAACAGGCAAAAGCAGCCAATGAGGGCAGCCTGAGTTTCGAGCGGGTGGAAATCATCCGCGGCACTTCCGACGTCGGCTATACAGAGATCCGTCCGGTCATCAGCCTGATGCCCGACACCCGGGTAGTAACAAAAGGCGCATTCTTCGTAATGGCCACGCTGACGAATGAAGGCCATGAGCATTGATGACCGACCCTGAAGGGGTCGAATGTTTATAGACGTTTCCCGTCAATGCTGATCGACCCCGAAGGCGTCGAATGTTTATATCTATTGATGCATAACACTGGTCGACCCCGAAGGGGTCGTAAGTACCGTTCCCCAATTCACCTTTGAAACGCGATCCTGTTTGCCTGCCTGGAAGGGAAAATTTATCTTGTAATGTAATTGGCAAAGAACAGGATCGTGGCAAAATAGTGGTCATCGAATGAAATTAACCATGAGAATATTATGCATCATATTGGCGTTGCTGCTCACCGGCAGCAACGCTTTTTCTCAATCAAATGACTATGGAAAGGTTTGGGTATTTGGATCTGGTGGGGTTTCTTTTAAAACTACTTTCGCTGCGTCGGGAGTTGTCGTAAGCTTCTTTGACTCGTCCGCTACCGGACCTCGCTTTAATAAGGGCAATTCCAATATCTGCGACAGTACAGGCAATCTAATTTTAGTCAGCGATGGGTATAGTGTTTACAATGCAGACAATGATTCGATAGACGGTGGCTATAAACTTGTACCTGATGAGGTGTTTGATTTTAATAACGGTTGGAGCAGCTACCCTCAGTCGTCTATTTTTCTTCCTGCTGGAGAAGGGAGGTATTACTTTGTTACACCTACAGCGTCGGACAACGAGGTACTCAACAAATGGATACCTACTGCACAAGGATGTTTTGATCTTTTGCTGTATAGTGTCATTGACATGAATGCAAACGGCGGAGCCGGAAACGTGGTGAAGAAAATGGTGCCTTTGCTGGAAAATGTAAAACTCAGTAAAAGCCAGATGATGGCGTGCAGGCATGGCGACGGCAAGAGCTGGTGGCTCCTGAAACAAGCTCAGGATACAAATGTGATTTACAAGTTCCTTTTTACCAAGGATACGGTACTCGGTCCGTTTATACAGGGTTTCTCTACCCCGAGATTTCTTCATGACATGGCAGGGCAGTCCGTATTTACCCGAGACGGCACGCGTTATGCTACTACTTGCAGAGGGGCTAAGAAGATTTTCGTAGCAGATTTTGATCGCTGCAGTGGCGTGCTTTCAAATCCTTTGGTTTATGATGTACCTCCCGAATACACCCATAATCCATTTGACACTTCAGAATAAGAACCCGGGACTGAAGGTCTGGCATTCTCTCCCAACGGCCGGTTTCTCTATGTATCCAAATACTACAATATTCAGCAACTGGACCTGCAAGATCCTGACTCTGCCACCGCCTGGGAAACTGTTGCTGGGTTGGATACCACGTGGGATTGGTTTCCTACCTATTCGTCTATCTACCTTGGACCAGATGATAAACTGTACGTAGGCTATTGGAGCGGACAAGGCGGTCAGATGAGCTATTTCAATTTTCCCGATCAGAAAGGTGCAGCCAGCGGGTTCTGTAAAAGATGTCTTCAATACCCGGGATTTCATTCCCAGGGCACCTACTACAACTTTGGTGTCACCACCCCACGCGCAATGCCTAACTACAAACTAGGCCCTGCCAATCCCATCTGCTGGCCGCTGGGTGTGGAAGAGACAACCGCCAAAATGAAATTCAAACTCTACCCCAACCCTGTCACTCCACACTAACAATAGAGTACGAACAAGCAGGAAGGCTGGAACTCATAGACATGTTGGGAAGAGTCGTTGAAACGGTACACTTGGAGGAACCCACAGGTACTAGCACACTGATTTCGGTCAGTGGGCTGTCTGCAGGGGTCTACAGCTATCGTTTCATAGTAGAGGGTAGTGCAAGGGAGCTTGGCAGGTTGGTGTTCCTGGACTAAATTTGGACATGACTTCTGCAGGATCCAATAGCCCAATATTGACGCAGTATATTCAGGATGTGCTTGAATTGCTATTGGATGATGACATAGAAGAATTTCAATGCGGGTTGTTAAGAAAACAACTGGAGTTTATAGAAAAGCTGGAGTATGAATATACAACTGTAGGCGTATTTGTCTCGTTTAGCTTATCAGATAGCGCTCAACCGTATGTTGTGAAAAATAAGAATTTACGGCTTGGTGGTGTGGTAATCTATTCAGATGAACTGGACATCAGTGCAGAGGCTGATGTTGTAGTATTTGAGGGAAAACTAGACTATCTGGAGATCTGGAGTCATGGTGATATTTATCCCGCTAGTGATCTGCAGCATTATAAACTAGTGCAGGAGTGGACGGGGGGAAAGGGTCGTGAGATTCGGCGATAATGCAAATTCCTGCAATCAATACATATCATCCTGCTGATATGATCCAGATTGCCGCGACCATTTTCCCCCCTCAATCTTTTCCGAAGCCTGTGCTGTGTACAACCTCATAATAGCCCAAACATTCCAAAGAACAAACGCAGATTATGTTCTCTCTCAAACGCATGTTTCCGCGAGTCATGAGCGAGTGTAGCAATCCCGATCTTCGCACGATCAGCGTTTACCTTAGAATCAGGCTGCTTCTCGTCCTGTTTTCCGCGCTGGGACACCCAAGTTAGCTTTTGAATAAATCCAGTAGCCGCTGCTGTTCATCATTAGGCAAATAAAGCCTGGTTTCTGTAAGCTTTGATATTGGCGTTTGAATGGTTATCTT
>JAFAAT010000259.1 GCA_023426425.1 Bacteroidota bacterium
ATTTAGAATAGCGTGATAACCGGAAAATCATAGAGCGGAATACTGCAATTTGTAAGATGCGGGAGTTGAGATGAATAAGTACCGCAGAGTACACGGAGGAGGCATAGGGAGCCACAGAGTCCAGGCTAAAAGTGAATCAGATTACTTTTTCAGTCGAGCAGGGATATTGTCAGGATGAATAAGTACCGCAGAGGACACGGAGGAGGCACAGAGAGCCACAGAGTTCAGGCTAAAGGTGAACCAGTTTTTTTTTGATGGATTATTACGATGATGGTAATTAGGTAAGAAAGCCCGAGGGGTCAGACTGAGACATCAGGCGCCTAGCTTTCCGAGTACGGACATCATGTCGATGCCTTTTTTGAGGACGGGGGCGAAGAGATCGCCTTTCTTCCGGAGGCGAGCGTGTATGTTCTTTATGGTGAAGTCGGAGGGTGAGAGGCCGGGCCTGACTTCCTTCCAATCAAGTGGTGTGGAGACTGTGGCACCCGGCTTGGGGCGGGCGCTGTAGACGCTGGAGAGGGTTTGACCCTGTTTGTTTTGCAGGTAGTCGATGTAGATCATATCACCGCGCTTCTTCAGAGAGCGTTCGAGGCTAGTGAACTCCAGTAGTTGTTCCTGTGCAAGGGTGGCAACCATCTCGGCGAACATCCGGGCTTGCTCATAGTCGTATTGTGCGCCGAGGGGTACATAGATATGCAGCCCTGTGGCGCCCGAGGTCTTGCAATAGCTTGGGCATTTGGCGCGGTCCAGTATGTCGTGAATCACCTGGGCGGTTTCGATTACCTGATCAAAAGTATTTTTATCAGAAGGATCAAGGTCGAGGACCAGGTAATCGGGTTTATCGGGGCTGACGGTGCGGGAGTTCCACGGGTTAATTTCGATGCAACCCATGTTGGCCATGTAAAGTAGGGTCGCTTTGTCGTTGCAGACAATGTAGTTGACTTCTTTGTTTGCGCTTTCGGACCAGACAGGGTATTTGTCTATCCAGTCCGGAACATCATCGCCGACATCTTTGTGAAAGAAGCCGCCGTCTTTGATTCCGTTAGGTGTACGGCGAAGGGACTGTGGGCGATCTTTCAGATATTTCAGGATGTATCTGGAGATGGTGTTGTAGTATTCGATCACCTCACCTTTGGTAATGCCTTCATCTGGAAAGTAGAGTTTGCCGGTGTTGGTAAAAGTGAGCTTTTTACCGGCGACAGTTTTAGTCGTCGTGGTCTTTTCATCTTTAGGGGGTAGCTTTTTCAGCGCAGGTCTTTTTGTCTTCTTTGCTTCACGTTTTTCTTTGCTGGCTTTGAGAGCGGTTTTGGTAGCAAATTCCTCCGCGTCGTAAGCTTCGTCAGTGGCGTAGTCGTCACGGTGCTTGATGAGGAGCCAGTTCTGGTCTCCCCTACCCTTCATCTGTACCAGGGCAAAGGAACCCTTGAGCTTTTTGCCATGCATGCGGAACTTGATGCTGCCTTCACGCAGGTTTTGAAGGAACTCTTTTTCAGTGATGGGGTCTCCATTTTCATCGTGGGGCTCATAGGTACCATGATCCCAAATGTCTACCCTACCCGCTCCATAGTTGCCAGCGGGAATAATCCCTTTAAATGAGCCATAGGAAATTGGATGGTCCTCAACCATTACAGCCAGCCGCCGATCAGAAGGATTGAGCGAAGGACCCTTGGGCACCGCCCAGCTTTTAAGCACTCCTTCAGCTTCGAGGCGGAAGTCGTAGTGAAGGCGGGAAGCATCGTGGCGTTGGATGACGAAACTGAGCTTGCCTGTATTCTTCTTCAGTTTTCCTTCGGGCTCAGGTGTCTTTTCAAATCTGCGCTTTTTATTATACTTCTCCAGTCCCATTTAAGAGGCTTTTTTGTGACGGCCCTGTTGCAGGCTTTCCTTAAGCTGTTCCATGAGGTCGATAGACTTGCTCTTCGTGGCCTTAGACTTCGGCGCTTTAACGGTCTTACCTTTGGCCTTGGCCTCGATCATCGTCATCAACTCTTCGTTGT
This sequence comes from Bacteroidota bacterium, assembly GCA_023426425.1. GTDB lineage: Bacteria > Bacteroidota > Bacteroidia > Chitinophagales > Chitinophagaceae > JAFIGV01. Next base: position 1,998 of record JAFAAT010000259.1, read on the forward strand.
AGTTGTCCTTGTATTTGGTGATATCAAACTTCTTTGGTGTGAGCTGGGCAATGAGTGCCTGGGCCATTTTCAGCTCTGCGGGTTTGACTGTAATATCCTTGCCTGAAGGAATATTCAGTTCCCCAAAGTCCCTGATCTCTTCTGCGAAGCGGATTTTGATAAGCATCAGCATATCGCCGGAGGGTTTAAGAATGCAGAGATTCTCCTTGGTGCGCATTACGAACGTTCCTACCGCGAGTTTATCGGCGTCCTTGAGTGCTTCACGGAGCAAGGCGTAGGCTCGTTCGCCACCTTTGGCAGGCTCAAGGTAGTAGGGTGTGTCGTAGTACACAGGGTCTATGTCTGACTGTTTTACAAATTCCTGTATCTCTACGGTTTTGCTCTTCTTGGGACTGGCTTTTTCGAAGTCCTCATCAGTAAGCACTACGTATTCATCGTTGTATTTATAGCCTTTGACTATGTCGCCCCAGGCTACCTCTTTGTCGGTATCTTCGGCGACACGCTTGTAGCGGATGCGGGAGTGGGATTTTTTGTCCAGCATATCCAGGTCCAGGTTACTGCTCTGGGTGGCGCTGAAAATGCGCACAGGGATGTTTACGAGACCGAAACCGATTGCACCTGTCCAAATAGCACGCATAGTAATTTTTCTTAGACGGGGTAAAAAGTGTGCCTCTGCTGATCCCGTTGTGTTAATATCGTAATAAAATATCCACATTCTGCGTTCTGTAAGAGCAGAGCAGGCATAATGAGGCTGCACCATTGTATTTTTGGACACATGGAAATCAAAGAGATCATTCAGGCTTCGATAGACACAAAGGCAAAGCTGGTGGGAGATGAGGATTTTTTAAAGAGAATACAGCAAGTAACTGAGGTTGTGGTGAATGCATTCCGCGCAGGAAACAAAGTGCTATTCTGTGGGAATGGAGGTAGTGCAGCGGATGCGCAGCATTTGGCGGCAGAGTTCAGTGGGAGGTTTTATACTGACAGAGATCCACTGCCTTCGGAAGCATTACATGTCAATACATCTTATTTAACTGCGGTGGCTAATGACTATAGCTATGATGTCGTCTATAGCAGGATGGTGAAGGGCATGGGCAGAAAGGGTGACGTGCTGATAGGGCTAAGCACTTCCGGCAATTCGGTGAATATTGTCAATGCCATGACACAAGCTCAGCAGATTGGTATGATTACTGTAGGATTTACAGGAGAAAGCGGCGGTAAGATGAAGGAAGTAGCTGACTATCTGTTGAATGTGCCGAGTAATGATACTCCGAGAATCCAGGAAACGCATATCATGTTAGGACACATCATTTGCCAGCTTGCAGAGGAACAATTATTTTAAAAACTATTGTATTATGGACGGAATAACACAAGGCAAGTTTCAGGCGCAGATCGACAGGGACTGGACACTGTTTTTGGACAGGGACGGTGTAATCAATGTGGAGTGTGTGGGTTCCTATATTACAGACTGGAAGGAGTTTCTATTTTGTGATGGTGCCCTGGAGGCTATTAAGCATTTAAGTGAGGTTTTTGGGACAATTGTAGTGGTGACAAACCAGCGTGGTGTGGGAAGAGGTATTATGACGATTGACGCGCTGAAGGAGATATCGGCTAATATGGTTGCTGCCGTGACGGAAGCGGGCGGCAGGATTGACAAGGTGTATGTGGCTACGGCGGTGAATAATGATGATCATAACCGTAAGCCGAACCCGGGTATGGGACTACAGGCGAAGGAGGATTTCCCGCAGATCGATTTCAGGAAGAGTGTGATGGTCGGAAATGCGATGAGTGATATGGAATTTGGTAAGAGGCTGGCGATGCATACAGTTTTCCTGACTACCAAGCATGAGCCGGTGGAGCTGCCGCACGATTTGATAGATGAGCAGTATCCTAGTCTGCTGGCGTTTGCAAAGACGGTGGTGCAGGAGGAGGTTGTTGATTGTTAAGTGGCAATTGTCAATTGTCAATTGTTAATTTTCAATTAGTGGGGGGAACGGTTTAGAAACGCCTTTGGTACCGGGTAAGAACGGGGTAAGAACCGAGTAAGAAGCAAGTAAGAACCGGGTAAGAACGCAGTAAGAACAGTGTAAGACCGGAGCCAGGATTGAACCAGTAAAGCCGATGTAAAGCCGACTAAAAGCCGACTAAAAGCCGAGGTAAAGCCGACCAAAAGC
>JAFAAT010000224.1 GCA_023426425.1 Bacteroidota bacterium
AGTTTGACTTATTCTATTTCCCGGTGACACTGGGGCTTCGGTTCCGTTTCGGAGGATATAGATAATCTAATGCGTAAGGATGCCTAAATCATCAGCAGCCTTACCATCAGCTCTTCATTGTACTGGAGGGCAATGTTAACTGCTACCTGGTCTTCCTGATTGTAGAACCTGCTTACGAAAAGTTTGTCTGTTACCGGGTTTTTGGAAATCAGCATCAAACCTTTCTCCAGCTTTGCCTGATACTCCGCCAGCGTCATCGTTTCGCTGTAGTGGAGTGCATGCAGTTCCGTGGCGATAGCGGTATCCATGAGTAGTAAGCTTTCTTGAAGCACTAAGCTAAGAAATTTGCATCCACCGCCTGGAGAGTTGATGAGAAAAAGTTTTCCCCAACTTTCTCCCAGTTATTTAGCTTTTTACAAGTCTTACAACCTGAAGCAGTCCGGTTCTCTCGCGGATTCTCAGCACGTAAAAACCCCTGTCAAGAAAGCTTACATCAAGGTTCAAATACCGGCCTCCCGGGGCATAGACCTGGGTAAAGTGGACATTACCATTATGGTCCACCACATCAACGTATACTTTTTCTATTGGGATATAGTTTAGCACGACAGTAGTTTGAGAGTTTGCCGGATTTGGGAAAACTACATCCACCGGGGCTACGTACTCCACCTGGTTAGCAAGCAACTCAGAGTCCTCCTCCCAGGTGTTCTGGGCCAGCAAAATATTAGTATTCATCATTAATATCAGTCCTAGTATCATCTTTTTCATCGTCTGTTCTTTTGTCCTTAATGTAAAAGGTAACAACTATACCAGTGCCTCAATAGAAAAAGCAAAAAAACAGATTGCCTGGCCTCCTCATCAAATCTTTTTCCGGCTCAGCGTCCCATTTTCCCGCTTGGTCTTGTTCCTGTTAATGATCTGAATAAATCAACACTACATTTATATTCCTAAGGCATAGGAGTAGACCATAGGTAAACGGCAACGCGGTACGCTTTTCAGCATACCGCGTTAATCTTTTCGAGATTGCAGGTTCGTTTAGTCGCTCGTACGGCCGCCACCTCTCACAATTGCGACCAGCAACAGGATAAATACGGCAGCTCCAACAATCCACACCCAGGGATTAGAATACCAGCCCGCGCTTCCACCACCATTCACATCTACATTCACATCCATTGCCTCCTGGGCAGTCACCGCCACGCTTGTACACATAGCCAACAGGAATAAGTAAATCCTGTTCATCGCGTTAATAAGGTTCTTTTTCATAGCAAAACAGCTTTATAATTCTTTCATAATTGTTGATGCATAATATTTAAAAAAGGTGCCACCGCGACCTCTTTTTCATTTTATCTGCAAAGTTTTTTCAAACCCTTAAATTGCAGGTCCTAGACTTGAAGATTCATGAGAATAGTTCCCGGTGAAATAAAGACAGCCTTGTTACACGCTTACCTGTTAGGTTCCGTAGCTCCGCGCCCCATCTGCTTTGCCAGCACAATGGCAGAAGATGGAACGCCCAACCTTTCGCCGTTTAGCTTCTTCAACGTCTTCGGGAGCAAACCACCCATTCTGATATTCTCGCCCGCCCGCCGGGTGAGGGACAATACCACTAAACACACCTTGCAGAACGCAGCAGCTACCAAAGAGCTGGTCATCAATATCGTGAATTATGACATCGTGCAGCAGATGAACCTCGCGAGTTGTGAATATCCCGCTGGTGTCAATGAGTTTACCAAGGCAGGCCTCACCCCCATTGCTTCGGATTTTGTAAAGCCTTTCCGTGTAAAGGAATCCCCGGTCCAGCTGGAGTGTAGGGTGATGCAAATTATTGAGACCGGACAGGAGGGCGGAGCTGCCAACCTGATCATTTGTGAAATGGTCTGCATGCACATCAATGATAATGTGCTCGACGACGATGGCAAGATCAACCCACACAAGATAGACCTGGTGGCCAGGATGGGCGGCGACTACTATTGCCGCGCTTCGGGCAATGCAGTTTTTGAAGTGCCAAAGCCTAATGTCCACCTGGGAATAGGTGTGGACGCCCTACCCGAGCACATACGCACTAGTACTGTGCTTACAGGCAACAACCTTGGAGTGCTTGGAAACAGCACCTCCGTGCCTGTGGTCGACGAAGTGCTGTATGACGACCGGCTGACACAGATCTTCAGAGAATACCCTGAGCTGGATGCCTCCCGAACACATGCAGTCCACCTCTATGCAAAAGAGCTGCTGGACAGCGGAGATGTGGCCAAGGCCTGGCAGGTACTCTTAGCCGAGGCTTAATTCGGATTTCCTCGGTGCTACCTTGGTTCTTACCCGGTTCTTACCCGGGAATTACTTGCTTTTAGCTCCGCTTTTACTTGCTGTTTAAGTCGTTCCCCACCCCCACCGAGACTAGTACTAATCCCGGGAAAAACCGCGTAAAAACCGTTCACAACAAAAATCGAATTATATAATTTTATTGTTACTTGACAGCTACGGAAGTAGAGTCGGCAGTTTGATGGATAAACATCCGTTCAGCCATTTCTGCATCATGTTTATAGATGTCTTCCCTGAAGTTCAGCATCCCCTGATTGTCTACCCAGGCAGTGAAGTAGGATATTACAACTGGCACCGGCTTATCCAGTGTCACCCATTTCTCAGAACCGGAGTGCATAGCCGACCGGATCTTTTCGGGCGTCCATTCTGACTTGTCCCTTAAGAGATAGTTTGCCAGCTTTTCAGCATCTGCAAGCCTCATACAACCGTGGCTGTAGGCGCGCTTCTCCCTGCTAAACAGGCTCTTCGCAGGGGTATCGTGGAAATAGATATTATGGTTGTTTGGGAACAGAAACTTCACACGGCCCAGAGCGTTGTTTGGTCCGGGCTTCTGCCTGATCACAGGAGCGCCTCCTCTTGTCCCGGTTTGCTCCATATTCTGGCTGGCCAGGTAGCCGGGGTTCTTTTCCATTGACGGCAAAATCTCGTTCTTCACTATGCTGGCAGGTACGTTCCAGTAAGGACTGAAGACAATGTATTTTAGTTCATCATTGAATATCACAGTGTTGTGCCCCTGCTTACCCACCACTATATTCATCTCCATCACCTCCTTATTGTCCTCATACACATGTATTTTGAACTCGGGAATATTGGCGACAATCCTGTTCGGGGATTGTTTTTCCGGAAGCCAACGCATGCGCTCAAGATTGATCAGGATCTGCTCAATCCTGTCTTTGGCAGGTACGTTCAGTGCCTTGACCAGTCCGGCGTCAATTACACCGTCCTCGTGAAAACCGAAACGCTTCTGTGCCCTGTGGACAGCTGCTTCCAGTTTTGCATCGTATAGTCCGGTAGAGTCAAACTGTGGCAGATCGCCACCCAGGAACAGACGGTGCTTGACGGCGTAGATAACACCACTTGAATCGCCTTTTTTCCAGGATTTCTTGTCGCCTTCAGGTATGGTGGGCCACCCACCCTTCCGGGCTATGGCATTGAAGCGAATGAGTTCTTTCTTAAGCGATTTGTATTGTTCGTTCACAGGTTCCCATCTCTCGATGTCTTTCCCATCACTGTTCACGAGAGAATCGAGCAGGGCCAGGGCGTCTACCCTCTTCCTGGGGATGAACCACTGAAGCTCTTCGGGGTCTACTCTACCCTCGTAGGCCACCTCGGCATAGATGAAGAACTGCCTGGTGAGCTTAAGCTCTGTTTCATCTAATGCAGCTTTGTTTTTCTTCTTGATTTCATCTCCATCGATGAAAAACTCCAGCTGATTGGCGAGTTCCCTGTCGAACAGTGAGCTGTCTTTGGAGTGATAGATGTGGCCATTTAACAGGTTCCAGAACGCAAGCCCCGGGCCGTTTAAGCCTTTTTTGGTGAACCATGCATATTGGTAGTTTCGGCTGTTGTAAAAGCTCCGCAGGTTGTCAGCGGTGGTAGAGTCCAGATCTTCCTTTACGATAAACTGCTCAAGCGTGGAGCTATCAACAAAGACATCGGAGAAAGAGTTGAATGGATTAATACTGAGGTTACGCAGTGTAAATTTTTTACCCCTTATTTTAACTGCACCATCTTCACAACTAGCAACTACAATACTGACTACTACCAGCAATACAACCAACCATTTGTTCATAGTTCTTCTTTTTACCTTTAATCGTCTGAAACGCAACAATAAAAGAAGATGCAAATAATTGTGCCAGCACAGTACAAGGGTCAGGATAGACAGAGAAACAAATGAATATGTATGTAAAAAGCTATGGATCTAAAGCTCGATACATACATTTTTTGGTTCAGTGAAGAATCTGAGCGCTTCCCAGCCCCCTTCGCGGCCTACGCCGGAGTTCTTGAACCCTCCGAAAGGAGTGCGAAGATCCCTGAGCAGCCAGCAATTGACCCAGATGATGCCGCTGTGGACCTTTGCGGCTACGCGGTTTGCCCTGGTCACGTCCTGGGTCCAGATGGTTGCGGACAGGCCGTAGT
>JAFAAT010000301.1 GCA_023426425.1 Bacteroidota bacterium
GTAATCAGTAATCAGTAATCAGTAATTAGTAATCAGTAGTCAGTAGTCAGTGTGTTGGAGAGTATTTTGATTTTAGGGTAAAAGAAAAGACGCGAGGAATCGCGTCTTCTGGTATGAGATAAAATGAAAACCGACTACTTCATTGTGGCGGCGTCTTTGAGGAATTGCTGGAGGCCGAGATCGGTAAGCGGGTGTTTGAGGAGTCCGAGGATAGAGCTGAGGGGGCAGGTGCAGACATCAGCACCGGCGGCGGCACAGCGTGTGATGTGCAGGGGGGTGCGGATGGATGCTGCCAGAACTTCAGTCATGTAGCCCTGGGCGTTGTAGATACTAACGATTTCCTCGATAAGTTGTACGCCATCCCAATTACTATCGTCGATGCGGCCAAGGAAGGGTGATACGTAAGTGGCACCTGCTTTGGCAGCCAGGATTGCCTGTCCGCCTGAAAATACCAGGGTGCAGTTGGTCTTGATGCCGTTATCGGTGAACCATTTGATTGCCTTAACCCCTTCCTTAATCATTGGAACCTTGACGACGATGTTCTCGTGGATTTTTACCAGCTCTTTACCTTCTGCGATGATTTCGTCGAAGGTTGTGCCGAAGACTTCGGCGCTGACAGGCCCGTCGACCATTTCACAGATGGTTTTGTAGTGTTGCATGATGGCATCCTTGCCTTTGATGCCTTCTTTGGCCATCAGGGAAGGATTGGTAGTGACACCGTCGAGGATGCCGAGGTCATGTGCTTCACGGATCTGGTCGAGGTTGGCCGTATCGATAAAAAACTTCATAAAAAACTTATGGGAATAAATGAGCTGCGAAATTAACCAAAAGACGCGGAGTAGAAAATTAAGTTCTGTTTTCGATGTCTTCGACTGCAGGGCCGCAGTAGACGGCGATGATCTCTGCGGCGGTGAGGTTTCGATCTACAAGTGGGTGTACCTGGCCATTGATAAAGGTGCCGAGCTGGATGCCTGTTACGACAAAGACCGGCAAATATGCGGCCTGGGGGAGGGTGAGGCTGGTTTCATAGGTGGTTGTATCTTTCGCACGGAGCGGTATCCAGTCAGTTTCATGTATCTGGCTTGCGGAGCCTCCGTGGGATTGGTAGAAATCGAAAGCGCCAATGCCGCTGGTTATTTGGAAATGAGTGGCACGGTCGGTTGGGTGTTGCGTGTATTCATGAGAAATTTTGCGATGGGATATGTGAAAAGTGTTGACTTCCCGGGTACATGAAACATTAGATATTTCAAGGCTGGAAAGTGACCTGTATTTATTAAGCTCCATTTTTTTGAAGGTACCTAGTTGGGCGATATCGGGCTAGCGCACTGTGTTGTAGTCGGTTTTTTTGGGGGTGATCTTCTGCATGATTTTGAGCATGTCCTGGTGTTGGCGCCGGTAGTTGAACTTCTGGATGAAGATCGGTTTCAGGGTTTCGCGAATGTGTTTTACCCAGCGGCTGGCGTTTGCGAAGCCGGTGCCGGCGCAGCGGCTGCCTGCGAATTCGGGAGCTGTGAGGACCCGTTCTGCGTCGAGAGAGGATTTTGATTGAGCGACGTATCCATCCTGTGTTTTTCTGAAGGTGACTCCACCCATGGAACCGCCGGCGTAGGGGTTAATTCCCATTTGTTTTGCCATAAAAATACAGTTTTAGTCAAATAATATATGTCCTTTAAATCTCGAAGGTTGTTATTTATTCAAAAACGGGAATTTGCAGCTTTTAGTATGTGAGTATTACTAAAAAGAAAAGTCGAAGGGACGTTCGAGGGGTGGTTATGACCCGTTCATGTCAGGGCGGACATATGGAGTTAGTATGGAGTTGGTATTGACTGCCTATAGAGGTGATATGGAGGCGGGGGTGTTTATTTGAATGCTTTTGGTGCGGGCGCCTCGCCGTCTTTGAAGGTTTGGATGGGGATGAGATCGCGTATGAAGGTCCATTTGCCATCTTGTAGACGGAAGCCATCATACTGACCGGTTGGGGCGTAGGTGTATTTTCTATTAGGGTCGTTGACCTGTGAGGCCAGCCGGTCGAAATAGATCATTTTGAGGTCTGCATCCCAGTTGAGGGAGGCCTGAACGCCTTTTTTGTACTCCATGACGAAACGTTTCACGCTTACGGAGGGGTCACTTTCGGAGCTGTAGTTAAATACGGGTGCACCAAAAACCACACCATTTTCTGTGAAGCGGAGGGGGTCGAGGATTTTCTTGTTGCTGATTGGGCTACTGGCGTTGAGGCCGAAGAGGGTGTAAACCTTCTCGCCGTTTATCTCATGGTCCATGATGCGATAATAGAGGGCGCCGAACCAGCGCTGGTTGTTGAGGATGCTGTCCTGAACATTGTTTTTAAGTTCGTGGCCGTAGTCGAAGAGGGGGATGAGGTTTAACTCTTCGCCGGCACGCTGGATGGCGCCGTAGTAACGGACGATATGCGGTTGAGGCTGGATTTGCCAGTTGAAGATGCGAAAGGATTTGTCATCCGGGGCGATAATGTTGATTGCTTCGCTGAGTTTAGGAAAGTTGTAGCTGTAGGAGTTTGGAGTTTTCAGAGCGCGGACGAGCTGACGGACAAATTTTTCGCAGTAGAGAGGGCGTTCATCTGGGATGAAAGCATTGTACACGGAGTCTGAGAGTTTCACGAGGGAGTCTTCGACCTGCTGCAGGTATGCCAGGTCATCCTCAGCGGGTGGGGTCTGAGCCTGGGCGGTGGTAGTGAGCAGTGAAATACATACAAAGGCTCCAACGGCGAAAATTCTCTTCATCATCTTTGCAAGGGGTGGTTTGTACAAAAATAGGATATTATGGGGTTGTTTAGGTGTTGAGTCGTTGATTTGTGTAGTTGTTTGGGCGTTGAATTGTTTTTTCGTTGAATCGTTTTTTTGTTTTTAATGTTGAGTTGTTGAGGCGTTGATTTGTGTAGTTGTTTCTATTGTTGAGGCGTTGAGTCGGTGAGTTGTGTAGTTGTTTATTTTGTTGAGACGGTGAGACGTTGATTTGTATAGATGTTTAGGGTGTTGAATCGTTTTTGCGTTTTTTGTTGTTTTGAGCGTTTTTGCTGTGTAGTTGTTGGTGAGTGCTTAATTCAAACCTCAAATATATTTGCCTAATGGAAGTAAGAATCGTGGAACATCCGGCGCGGGTGCTGGTGGGGATGCGGATGGAGATGAGTCTTTCGGACAACCGGATACCTGAGATCTGGCGGCGGTTTATGCCACGGAGGCAGGAGATAGAGCACCGGGTTTCGGAGGAGCTAATCTCCATGCGGCAACATGAGCCTGGGTTTGATATCAGGAGATTTAATCCGGCGACGGTTTTTCATCAATGGGCTGCGGTGGAAGTGGAAAAGGGGGGTAAGGTTCCCGAGGGAATGGAAATGATTGAGGTGCCGGAAGGAAAGTATGCAGTTTTCCTGCACCGTGGCGGGCCGGCCACAGCGGGCAGGAGTTATAGCTATATTTATGGCGAGTGGATGCCTGCTTCCGGGTATGTGCCGGCTCAGCGCCCCTCGTATGAAGTAATGGGTGCCCGGTATGGAGATGGCGGTGCCGATTCCGAGGAGGAGCTCTGGATTGCGATAGAGGAGGAGGCTTGATTTACCTCAGCGCGTCGGCAATTTCTTTAGGCAACTCGGTGATGAGGTGGCGGTATTCGCCATCGTCGACATATTGTCGCAAGGCGTTGAAGACCGTTCTGATTTTGTTTTTTGCGGTTTCGATGTCGGTAAAATCGGTACCACCGCGCGGTTGTGTCCGCTGCAGGTCCAGAAGAAACTCGTCCATAGTTCGGCTGTCGGAAAGTGGTTGGGAGATGTTCCAGCCGTCGATATAAATACCCTTCAATAACAATGGATGTTGCGAAACCAGGTGCATAGATTCTTCCGGAGTAATCCGATTCCGGATGGCGTGCATCACTGCCCGGGTGAGTCTCATAGCCTGTTGGATATCTTCAGGAGCTCCTAGTTGAAGTGCTAGTTTTTTGAAGAATGACTGGGCATCATCGCAGTGCTTTTGGACAATTGTTTCCATAGGAATGTGGTTTCCGGTATCGGCAAAATGATGATGCCAGTAGGAGTGGCTTTTGTGATAGGGGGAAGAACCTCAATGTGTTTGTGTATCTTTAGAATCTAATTCTGGAGGAATGGGTCATTTTTTTCTAACTGAGCGTCTGCTTACGGAGGGATCTTTCCTTTCATTTGTTTCCAAGGTGTACGAGGATTTTGTTTCCCGAAATCCCAGGGATTACGAAGCTGTTCTGGCTAAAGGGCAGGATTTCAAACTGACTGCCAAAAAGTGGTTAATCCAATGCAGAGATGAAAGGTCCCTGAGAGAGGAACAGGGGGTGATGTTGCCGTTCCGGGAGTTTGCCTTGTTGCGGATGACGACGCTGCTGACGATGGATATAGACAACTTTACCAAGGAGTTGGCGATTGGTAAAGTGGTACGGACAGAGAAATTCCTGGAGGAGCTGAAGAAGGTGCGGAAGCATTTTGAGACAGCGCTTTACCTGACACCGGTGAAGAATGAGCTTTTGCATGTGTTGCTGGAGCGAATACCGCCTACGCTGAAGCCGGAGAGTGAGAGTCCTGGGCCGCAGGCAAGCCAGGCACAGACACCAGAGTACCTGATATGGAACGGTTCGTTGCGGGAGCTATGTGAATGTTTTAGTGCGTGGAACAGCAATGCCTATGGAACAGCAAACCTGAACTACAAAACTGAAGAGCTGGCCGCCTTTCTGCAGAAAAGCTTCAGAGACTCATCGGGACGGGAATTTCCATTGACCCTGCTAAAGCAGGGACTGGAAGAAAAAGCCAGGGTGAGTACCGGAAGGTAAGGCCGTCGATTGGCTTATTTTATCAGATGTTTTCCCTTTACGATCATTCGGGCACCCTGTACTTTCAATGAGATGGAAGGGGCATTGATCTCGTGCTCCTGGCGACGGCTGCTGTATGCAGAGAAGATTTCCTGGTGTGTCAGGCAGCCTGCGATGGTTTGTGTAGCATGATCTATAACAGGCAGCGTTGTGAGGTTGTATTTGCTCATCAGATCGACTGCGAGGCTCAACCTGTTTTCCGGGTAGACATGAGGAGTAGCGCTGCCTGCCAAATGCACGATCGGTGTATTGTCGGGAAATGCTTTGCTGAAGATGTCCTTCCTGCTTACAATGCCTTTATATTTCTGTGATTCATCGACAATAATGAATGCGGTTGCAAGGCCCTGATCAGAGCTGATATCCTTAATCCACTCTCTTACTTCTTTCACATTGTTATCCACGCTTACAATATCAGGGGTAGTGTTCATTACGGCGCCCACCTGAACCCTCTGGAGGATGTCTGGTTCGTAGGAATCAGGAGTAAGAATGCCTCTTCGCTGAATTTTTTCCGTCATGATGCTACCTTTCATCAGGAAGAATGACACGAAATAGGAAGCAGTGCAGGCTCCGAGGAGGGGTAGCAGGCCGTGAGGCTCCATGGTAGTTTCCAGTGCGAAGAGGATGGAAGTGAGTAGTGCTCTGGATGCGCCGGCAAACATGGCTGCCATACCGATCAGAGCACAGGAGGCAAGATTGATTTCTGAGCCTGGAAACCATGCGAGCGTGACC
>JAFAAT010000326.1 GCA_023426425.1 Bacteroidota bacterium
CCTCAAAACATCGAAGCGATGCTGATTCAGCTAGGCTCCGGCTTCCGCAAGCCTTTCGACATTCCCGACCCCTTCCAGATCAGGAACGACCCGGCCTGGGCTGATCGCTACCGTGAAGGTATGGAGCGACTCACGCACAAGACCTGGGTGAAGCAGCTGAAGAAATATCGAGGGGGATAAGGAGATGTAAAATGATGAGTTGCAATGGGGATGATACTGTAGTGATCATGTCCACGACTGCCTTAGATGTGTAGAGCACCTCAGAAAGATGACAGCGCTCTAAACTAAGCACCATAGGCTGAACCAGAGATAGATTGCCGTACAATCTGAGGAGCTTGGCGGAGGCAACTGATTTCTAGGCTCACCTCATTGCTTCGCATCAACAACAAGCCGACTCAAACTACAATCATCTACAGGCAATCATATTATGATACACATCATTTCTGGAAAATTATCTCCAAAATCTTCGATTTTATGGAAAATATTCGCCTGACAGCGGTGAAATGGAAGTTTTGCTGGAAAAAATTCGCCCACCTACACAACTTAACGACTCAACAACTACACAACCAAACAACTAAACAACCAATCACACTAACGGAAACTGCACCGAAAACGTACTTCCCTTTCCAGGGGTGCTGTCGACCTTGATCTTGCCACCATGTGCTTCGACCATGTTCTTCACATAGCTGAGTCCAAGTCCGAAGCCCTTAACATTATGCAGGTTGCCGGTATGGGCGCGATAGAATTTTTCAAAAACACGGGACTGCGTCTCCTTGTTCATGCCGATGCCATGATCGCGGACACGAATGGTAAACATGCCTCCATGAATCAAAGTCTCTACTTCTATGCGTGGGGCATCCTTCGAATACTTAATGGCATTATCCAGCAGGTTAAAGATGATATTCGAAAAATGCACTTCATCTGCTTTGATCGTCTGCCTGCTGGCCTGAAGGTTTAGGGTCAGCGATCCCGAACGGTCCTGGATCTGCAGGGCCAGGTTGTCAGTGACCTTTCGGATGATCTCATGGGCATTCAGCTCCTGCAGGTTGAGCTTAATCTCCTGGCGCTCAATCCTGGCCGACTGCAATATCTTCTCCACCTGCTTGTTCATCCGCTTGTTCTCGTCCTTGATCATCGTGCTGTAGTATTTTATCTTTTCAGGATCGTGAATCACCTTTTCATTAGTCAATGCATCGATGGCCAGGGAAATAGTAGCGAGCGGTGTCTTCAGCTCATGGGTCATGTTGTTGATGAAGTCCGATTTAATCTCCGAAAGCTTTTTCTGGGAGAACATCGTCCGGACAGTCAATGCAAATGCAGAAATGATGATGGTAGTAAAAAGTATGGATGCAATGATTACAGAACCAAGCTGCTTGATGATGTAGTTATTGTCCTCTTTGAAGTAAAGAAATAAGGTCTCTTTATAAAACGACTCATTCCTTGAAAGCGGAATTTCCAGGGCTGTTTGCACATACTCCGGACGGAAACCTTGTGAGGTGAAGATCGGCGTCTTGAAGATATCGATGATCATGTACTCATAGGGTTGCTTGAGGTTGGAGCGTTTGATATTGCCGCTGATTACCTGCTGGATTTCCTCGGAAGAGAAATAGTTGATTGAAAACGTCTGCAGCATAAATTCCTTCGAGCGTTCATCAGGTCCCGGGAACTGACCAATCTTTCCGAAGTACCGGTCGTAGAGTTCTTCTTTGATGCGTTGTACAGCCACCTGGATGTCCTGCTCATGTTGCTGCTTGCGAAGGTCGATTGCGTTTTTGATCCACGAAACCTGTATGAAGATGATTCCTAATACAGAAAGGGTGATGAGTACTACAATGAGCGGGAAGACTTTTTTCATTTAAGCGTGCGGTTTGTGTACGTTCACTTCGTGGCCGTTAGCAGAAATAACTGTCAAAAATAATATACCAATTCATCAGACGCGTGAAAATAAAGCCTCTGGACTGCCAATCTTTTCATAAAATGATCCTGCCAGCCAGAAGGCTTCTGATGAAGAAGCAGAAGGATTGAGGATAGCACCTACCGCGCTTACTCCGGCCTGTGTACCGGTAACCTGCTAAGCATTACCCCTGTCACACACACCAAAAAAAGCTGCGGCAGGCTTTCTGATAATCAGGATATTGATTAGTTTTAGCAAAATTTACCAGTTTTCGCATTATGAGGTATTTCTTAATCCTTGCTCTCTCTGTTTTGGTTTTTGCCTCCTGCAACAAAGCCGAAGCACCCGTCACCCGTGAAGATGAACTTCGCAGCGGCAGGTGGAAGATTTCAGGTCTTACCATCAATCACGACCCATACATCGGGCAGAAAGCCGTTTACAGAGTCTATGATTCCGCATTTGCCAATTGCGACAGGGATAACTACATTGAATTCAGTTCCAATTACCTGGCTACACAGAAGAACGGAGAAAAATGCTCTGGCGCTGAACCCGACGAAGTACCTTTCCGCTGGGAATTGGAAGACAATGGAGAAAAGATCAACTTCTGGTTTGCCGACCATACGTTTTTCGGACAGCCTGCAGTAAGCGCACCTTTCCTAAGCTATACCGAAAATAGTTTTAGCATCCGTTTCGTGGAACTTGAAACGGTACACCAAAACAACCAGGATACGTTCACCTATACGTACACGTTCCAAAAATTCTAATCAGTAGTACTTATATGGAGACCACTGGTTAGCGCCGGTGGTCTTTTATTTTTTAATGAACATTAAGGCAATTAGTACATTTGCTGCCTAAGTTACCAACCAGTTATATGATTCAAATTACTTTCCCCGACGGCGCCGTACGCGAATACAACGAAGGCTCCTCGGCACTCGATATAGCCAAATCCATCAGCGAAGGCCTTGCCCGCAAGGTACTTGCTGCAGAAGTAAACGGTGAAGTATGGGATGCTACCCGCCCCATCCACCAGAACGCCTCCCTCAAATTGCTCACCTGGGGTGACCCCGGCGCAAAGTCCACTTTCTGGCACTCCTCAGCCCACCTTATGGCGGAAGCACTGGAGGCTGTATTTCCCGGCACCAAGTTTGGCATCGGCCCTGCTATCGAAAATGGCTTTTACTATGATATCGACCTGGGCGACCGTACCATATCTGATGAAGACCTGAAAAAGCTGGAGGAGAAGATGCGTGAACTAGCTAAGCAGTCCAATGCCTACCAGCGTCGCGAAGTACCCAAGGAAGAAGCTATTGAATACTTCAGCCAAAAAGAAGATCCTTATAAAATTGAACTGCTTCAGGACCTCAAGGATGGAGAAATCACTTTCTACTCCCAGGGCAATTTCACTGACCTCTGTCGCGGACCTCATATTCCTCACACGGGTTTTATCAAGGCCGTAAAACTCACCAACATTGCCGGTGCTTACTGGAGAGGCAATGAGAAAAATAAGATGCTGACACGTATCTATGGTGTCACTTTTCCGAGCCAGAAGGAATTGGAAGAATACCTGGCCCTGCTGGAAGAAGCGAAGAAACGCGACCACAGAAAACTAGGCAGGGAATTGGAGTTGTTCACTTTCTCAGAAAAAGTGGGCAGTGGTCTCCCTCTATGGCTCCCCAAAGGAGCTATGCTCAGAGAAAGGCTGCAGCAGTTTTTACAGAAAGCACAGATTGTCAGCGGATACCTGCCGGTAATCACTCCCCACATTGGCAGTAAGGCACTCTATGAAACTTCCGGCCACTGGGAAAAATACGGCAAGGACTCCTTCCAGCCTATCACCACTCCGCAGGAAGGTGAGGTCTTTCTTTTGAAACCCATGAACTGCCCCCACCACTGCGAAATCTATAAGTCTCAGCCAAGGTCTTACAGGGATCTTCCGCTCAGGCTTGCAGAGTTTGGCACTGTCTATCGCTATGAACAATCCGGTGAGTTGCACGGCCTTACCCGCGTACGCGGGTTTACCCAGGACGATGCCCACCTTTTCTGCCGTCCCGAGCAGGTCAAAGAGGAATTCAAGAAAGTAATCGACCTGGTGATGTATGTATTCACTTCGCTTGACTTTCATGAGTTTACTGCACAAATCTCACTCAGAGACAAAGAGGATAGAAGCAAATACATTGGCAGCGAAGAGAACTGGGAAATTGCTGAAAACTCCATTATGGAAGCTGCAAGTGAAAAAGGCCTGAAGACTGTGGTGGAATATGGCGAGGCTGCATTCTACGGTCCGAAGCTGGATTTCATGGTGAAGGATGCACTGGGACGCAGCTGGCAGCTGGGAACAATCCAGGTGGACTACAATCTACCCGAACGTTTTGAGCTTGAATACGTTGACTCTGACAATACACGTAAGCGCCCGGTAATGATCCATAGGGCACCTTTTGGCTCCATGGAAAGATTTGTAGCTGTGTTACTGGAGCACTGTGGAGGTAACCTGCCTTTCTGGCTCGCACCACAGCAGGTGAAGATTCTGCCGATCAGTGAGAAGTTCAATGACTATGCGCAGGAAGTTTCCAGGCAGTTGAATGCGGCTGATATCCGCGCAGAGGTTGACGAACGTAACGAGAAAGTGGGCAGGAAGATCAGGGATACTGAACTCCAGAAAGTGCCATACATGCTGGTAATAGGCGAGAAAGAAATGAACGAAGGAAAAGTTGCCGTAAGAAAACATGGCGAAGGTGACCAGGGCGCCGTAACCATTCAGGAATTCGCAGATCAGATGCAGTCACTGATCAGGGAACAAATTAAAGGCAAGCATGCAGCAGCTATGGCATAAAGTTTAGAGGGCAACATACTTTACAAGAACAAATGCTTTATTTTTGCCATCATTTTTAATAACAATTAATGCAAAGAAGAGGGAAACCCCAATTTAGACCGAGACAAAAACAAAACGAGCACCGCCTGAATAATGAGATTACAGCGCCGGAAGTGAGGGTGGTCGGAGAAGACATTGAGCCGGGTGTATACCCGCTTGCACAAGCTATCAAGTTTGCACAGGAGCGCGAAGTAGACCTGGTGGAGATATCCCCCAATGCGGTTCCACCCGTCTGCCGTCTTGTAGACTATAAGAAATTCCTGTACGAGAAGAAGAAAAAAGACAAGGAACAAAAAGCCAAGTCCAAACAATCGGAAGTAAAGGAAATCCGCTTTACGCCAAATACCGACGAACATGATTTTGATTTCAAGTCAAAGCACGCTGAGCGTTTCCTCATCGAAGGCGACAAGGTTAAATGCTATGTGCAGTTTAAAGGTCGTGCAATCATGTTCCAGGAACGTGGAGAGCTGCTGCTTTTGAAATTTGCTGAGCGTCTGGCTGAAGTCGGCAGCCTGGAATCAATGCCAAAAATGGAAGGTCGTAGAATGATCGCGATTTTTACTCCTAAAAAGAAAAAATAGGCTCACCTGGAGGTCTGTTTTTGAAATTTTGGAAAGAATATTTTTGGTGATTTTAATTTCATTTTTATCTTTGCATTAGTTACTACTGCAAACAATTCCAATCTATTGTAAGATATTCTTCTGATAAAGAAGTTTTCATGGTGATAGGGTTTATAGGGGCTGGTCTGTTCTCAGACCAGCTTTCACTTTTCTATAGATTTCATCTATAGGGGTATAGTCTGCATATTTTCTTTGGGTTTTCTTTTTCTGTTTGAATAACTATTTTTGCGTCAGTTTTCATAGTGATAGGGTTTATAGGGGCTGGCCTGTTCTCAGGCTGGCTTTTTTGTTTTATCTTTCCAATTTTCCTCCCCCATGAATAATCTAATTCGCGTACTATCTTTTGTATTCGCAGTTATAGTCTTACTTCCATCCAACACCGTTGCGCAACCTTTGTCTGTATTTGTCAATATGCAAAACCAGGTAATGGTATGGGACAATGGCATGATCAGAAAGATAGATTACTTACGTCCGGTAGAAATGAAAATTGGCCGCACTGCAATTCCCTATCTGGATAATTCGCGGTCGTTTAAAATTTACTATGGTGGAGGGGTGCGCACTGTAAATATTGGATTTACCAATGAGTTTCACCCCACCGACAACCTGGTAGCATTTCTCAACGCGCGCTCTCTCAACGTTTTCGACCAGGGAGAAATAAAAAACCTCTCAACCCTTTGCCCACAGTATTTTTTAGGAGACAGCCTGATTGTGTTCTTCGATGGCATCCGCAACGAATACAAAGCTTATTACGACGGGGCAGTCTACCCCATAGAAAATTTCCTTGCTGGTCAGTCGCTTGAGGTGATCAAAGTCTCAGATAACATCGCTGCCTACGACAACTACGCCAATCAATTCCGGATATTCTACCAGGGAAATATAATCGCCCAGGAAGACTATGCAGTCAGCAGTTTTGATGTTGGCAGAAACACTGTGGCCTATGTAGACATCAACAGGGAATTCAAAGTCTTTCATAATGGCGTGACCACCACACTTGAACAGTTTCCTCCCGAATCATTTATCGCGGGCGACAACCTCGTGGCATATGTGTCTAATGATGGCTATTTCAAGATATTCTTTGATGATAGCCTCATGACCATTGGCTTCTTCAAGCCCGATTACCAGGTAGGCGACAATGTTGTCGCATACAGGGATGGCGGTGGCTATTTCAAAGCTTTCTATAAAGGAGACATCACCACGCTTGAAAGCTACTACCCTGACAATTACCGTGTTCAGTATAACTCACTGGCTTACGTCAACCGGGTTGGCGTTCTAAGGTTATTTACTGCCGGTGATACCTGGGATGTTACCAGTCTCTTCGGGGGACAGGACTCGGGGCAGGATAATAATTGGTTCCTGAACTACGATGTACTGCAGTACAAAGTCGGGCTGAACATGTTTAAGATCTTCTACAGGGGAGAAGAGTATTAAATATATCGTTTCACTACCCTTAGGTTGTGAGTTCTCTTTTTCAGCCTTCTGCTTATTATGCCTCCCTGATCGATCCGGTCTTTTACCACTCTGCCACTGGTATCGGTGGCGTGTACAATATTTTCATTGTCAAGCAGAATACCGACATGGTTGATCTTTCCTTCTGCATTGTCAAAAAAAGCCAGATCCCCCGGACGGGCATTTTGTAAAAAATCAACGATCTCCCCTTCCATTGCCTGAAACGAAGCATCTCGTGGGATTGCCATATTACACATCCGAAATGCCATTTGCGTGAGCCCGGAGCAGTCGATACCCATAACTGTCTTGCCTCCCCATAAATACGGCGCATGAACATACTGCAGGGCAGCAGCGCAAACACCGGCACCGGTCAGCTCCAGCTTTTTTATTTCAAGCTTCTTCCCTTTGAATTTTGCTCCAGCCGAACCAACCACCGATTTTGACCTGATTATATCTGCGCCCATAGGCAGCCACATCTCCGCCTCTCCGAGTATGAGCCTGCCTGAATGGCTAGCCGTAAGAAACTTCGCCTCCTTTGCATACTCCTTCTTGCTCACGAGGCTCAACTGGCCAAGCCTGCACCACCCATCGTAGTTATCCCACTCAGCGCGAACTCTCACCCACTCTTCGCCAACCTGCTCCAATATCTCCGCTTTCTCACCATAGACCAGTTGACTTACCTGCTCGGCGCGATGATTTGGCTCTTTGCGAAGCGGGAGGACTGGTACTGAACAGACAGAATAGGAAAGGATCATCTTTTTTAAACTTGCTGCAAAATAAGGCTTTCATTACTAATCATTCCAACCGTCTGACGCAGATGTGGAAGCTCAGGCTGAAAGACGAAAAAAGCTGTTGAAACACTGCATCTTCAGTGTGGCATATCCAAAAAAATTCCCGAATTGTTTTCTTAATTTAGCGCCCTAACATGCCCGACCATATTTCAAATTAAATAATCAGGAAGGTGTATCATGGAATTATTTATCAGACTTAAAGCGACAATTTATTATGGAACCCACAATTATTGCTTCCATCATTGCGGTGGTAGCTATCTTAATAGGAATATTTTTAGGTAAACTCATATTTGCAAAAAACACGAGGCAACAAATAGAAGAAGCCGAAGAACAAGCTAAAAAGATAGTAGAGGACGCAAGAGTTCATGCAGAAACCCTAAAAGAAAAGAAAATCCTCGAAGCCAAAGAACAATTCCTACAGTTAAAAAGCACCCACGAAAAAGAAGTATTCCAGCGCAACCAGAAAGTAGCAGAAGCAGAAAACCGCCTCAAACAACAACAGCAGAGCTGGAATGACAAGAATGCCGGACTTCAGAAGCAGATCAACGAATACGAACAACTGAAACTTAACCTGGATAAGCAGCTTGAAGTGGTCAACATCAAGCGCACAGAGCTTGAGCGTCACCAGGAAGAACATATTAAGCGGCTTGAAAAAGTAGCAAACCTTAGCGCAGAAGAGGCTAAGTCAGAGTTGATCGAGTTGGTTAAGGAAGAAGCACGCACCAAGGCCATGGCCCATGTGAAGGAAATCATGGAGGAAGCAAAGGTGAATGCTACCCGTGAAGCTAAGAAAATTGTTATCCAGACCATCCAGCGTACTGCAGCAGAGCAGACGATCGAGAATGCAATTACAGTCTTCAATCTGGAAACAGACGAAATCAAAGGACAAATCATTGGACGTGAAGGGCGTAACATCCGTGCTCTGGAAGCTGCCACTGGTGTCGACCTGATCATAGATGACACCCCGGAGGCGATCATTTTAAGCTGTTTTGATCCGCTCCGCAGGGAGATTGCCCGTTTATCTCTCCAACGCCTCGTGCAGGATGGCCGTATCCACCCTGCCCGTATTGAGGAAATAGTGGAAAAGACTAAAAAGCAACTGGAAGAGCAGGTTATGGAAATCGGGGAACGCACCATCATTGAACTTGGTGTGCACGGCCTCCATAAAGATCTGGTACGCCTGGTAGGTAAGATGCGATTCCGCTCCTCTTATGGTCAGAACCTGCTGATGCACTCCAAGGAAACCGCAAACCTTTGTGGTATCATGGCGGCGGAACTGGGCCTTGGACAAAAGGTGGTTAAGCTGGCTAAACGTGCAGGTCTGCTCCACGATATTGGAAAAGTTCCTGATGAGGAAACAGAACTGAGCCACGCATTGCTGGGCGCCAAAGTAGCTGAGAAAGCCGGCGAACACCCTGCAGTAGTGAACGCAATTGGTGCCCACCACGATGAAATGGAGATGAGTTATATCATTTCTCCTATCGTACAGGCTTGTGATGCCATCAGCGGTGCCCGTCCTGGCGCACGTCGTGAAATGATGCAGAGCTACCTGCAAAGGCTGAAGGACCTGGAGAGCCTGGCCATGGCTTATAAG
The DNA here is from genome assembly GCA_023426425.1 of Bacteroidota bacterium. GTDB lineage: Bacteria > Bacteroidota > Bacteroidia > Chitinophagales > Chitinophagaceae > JAFIGV01. The sequence continues at coordinate 9,215 of JAFAAT010000326.1, forward strand.
GGAGTAGAAAAAGCCTACGCTATCCAGGCCGGTCGTGAGCTTCGTGTTATTGTCGAATCAGACAAAGTGAATGATGCAGACAGCGACAGACTCTCGTTTGAAATTGCAGATAAGATCCAGAAAGAAATGCAATACCCGGGACAGGTAAAGGTTACCGTAATCCGGGAACTGAGGGCTGTGAACATTGCCCGATAAGTAAATCCAAAATATTTTGCCTGCAGGCTGCCCTCCGGCAGCCTGTTTTGTTATAGGCAGCTTGATTTTCAGATAGGAATCCAAGCGTTTAGATTTTGGCAGGCGCCGACTTCGTGGTCGCCCCCGGAGGGGTCGTATCTGTATAGGCTGCAATCATCCACCGTTTCTCATCATCCGCCAGCTATTGTATTTTAGCCTGATGACTTCCCGGCCTTTATCCATTCTAAGCTTTCTTTTCGTTACGGTGCTCCTGCTAACTCTGCCTTTTTTCGCTACCGCGCAAACTGGAAGAACCTCGCCTAAACACGAAAACACAAAAGCCACCCGCCAGGAGCCAGACAGACGGATGATCGGCTCTGTAGGTCCAGGCTTTGGGTTGGACTACGGAGGGATCGGACTTAGGGCTGAATTCCTGCCGTTCAAACACCTGGGCATCTTTGCTGGCGGGGGCTTCAACTTCGACCAGCTGGGTTATAACTTCGGACTCGCCGGCAGACTTACACCGGACAAAAGAACCAGCTTCGTCCTCACCGCAATGTATGGTTACAACGGAGTCCTTATTGTCAAAGGGGCTTATAATAACGACGTACACAAACAGACTTACTATGGCATTTCTGCTGGAGCAGGCGTAGAGTTCGCAGCCGGGAAAATACCGACAAACCGGTTTAGCCTCAAAATACTGATACCATTTCGCAGTAATGAATTCATAGAAGATGCAGCAGCTGTAGATGCCGACCCACTTCCATTTGCTATTAGTGCAGGATTCAACTTAGGGTTTTAAGCCGATCTTCCCTGGCGCTGCAGCCAATGAGAGGGGGACTGGAATTCAATACAACATCCCGAAACGCCAACTGTATTAGCATGAAGGTCATCTACCCGTTCAGAAGTGAGGAATTTGAAGAAGAGCTTAAAAAATTAAAAGCAGAAGTCCTGCCGGTTACGTTGAGTATCGGCTACAACATCTCCTTCTAATCCGCTTCTGCATTTATTTTGCGACTATCAGCTTCTTAATTGAAATAAGCTGCCGCGACCGATCCAGGAGTCTCAAACTGTACACACCTGGTGCAAGACCATCAAGCCCTAAAACCACAGTACCTACACCTTTGCCGTTTCCAGTAACCCTTCCGTCGACGTCTATAAGTTGGAAGGCAAATTCACCACCTGCATAATTTATCACCAACTGATCTGTGGCTGGATTCGGATATATCCTGAAAGCCGCATCTCGGTCAATGTCCCGACCTGGTATCCCTACAGGTATTAAATTGCCACACGGTGCGCCATTCTTTTTAGAGTAAAACAAATCTTCCGTGGTTCCGGCTCCCGCAGGGTCAGTGCATTTGCTAAAGCTGACCCGACCGAGGCCAACTTTATATGTGGAGGATTCACCGCAAGGTTCAAAATTGTTAAGTACTCCTTGCACACTTAAGTTGTTAGTTTCCTTTTTGTATAGCGGACCAGGCCAACAGTGGGAGGTATCATTCGCCACGTAGTAATGAAAATATTGGTTACCACACTCCTCGGGCATTAACGTACTATCTACAAGGTCGAGTGTTATTGAGTCTACCGTAATCTGTGCATTGAAACTTGCGCCCTGTGCTCCAATTGTCAGGTTGGGACTACTTGCCTGCTTCCTCAATACTGAATAAATAACCGAATTCGGCTGAAGAACTTTTGAAATGACGCTGTCAATAGTCCAGGTATATAAACTTTGATTTGCAGCTTGCTCGTACTTTAGGTACTGAAACACGTCGCCCACTGAGAAGTCTGAAACAGCTGCCTCAACCGGATTTAAGTAAGAAGTGAGCCTATACCTTCGTACCTCACCACTCACATAGTCCTGCATATCCATATAGAAGTCCTTCATCGGTTGATAAACCGCTCCGGCTTCCCTGTATGGAAAGGTAAACAGTGAAAAGCTCTCGTATAGTCCATGATTCTTTGACAATATCAAAGTCTGGTTGTGCACCGGATCCGTCACATCCACGCCGGCAGCCGTATGCGCTGCTATTGTAATAGTCTTCACTGAATCTGGTGAACCTTCAATAGTCACAGTATCAACATCGGTTACGGTTGCGACAAAAGATCGCGAACTCGTATCATCATAAAACATCCAGCTTTCACCCAGTGTTGCTAATGTCTTGATCTGGATCGTATCGCCCCAGTAGGTATCAATCCAGGTGGTGCCATCCGGCTGCACCACAACAGTACTGCCCAACCAGGAGCCACCATTGGTATCCAATTGTGGTAGTATTGTATTGTAAGCACCACGTGGTGTCTTAAATGGATACATCACGACATTCCCATTCAACGCCTTCACAGAATCAATCCTGATTCCTTTCAGCAAGCCATTCTCCGCTGTAAAATATCTTAGTGCAGTGGGATCCATCAGCCCATAATCCTGCGCACGCACAGCATTAGCTGAAAGCGATAATATTATGAGTATGGAAACCCTGATGCAGACATTCATCTCCTAAATATAGGATGAAGCTCCTTATATGAAGAAGAAATAACGATTTTAGACAATCTTCTGACGATTGATCCAGGCTGCAAGTTCATTCGCCGACATGACATGATCGGCAGAATTAAGATCGAGGACAGCCTGCGGCATCACCGGTACTGAAGCAGTAGCAGGGTCCTGAACCAGGACCGTGGCACCTCTCGCTTTTGCAAACCTGCACCCTTCCGCACCGTCAGTGTTGGCACCTGATAATAAAATGCAGGTGAGACCACTGCCAAATGCCAACGCCGCTGACTCAAAAACCACATCGATGCTCGGTCTGCTATAGTGCACTTTCTCCGAGTAGTCTAATGAGAAGCTGAGGTCATGTTCAATCAGCACGTGGTAATCTGCCGGAGCCAGGTAAACTGTATCCATACGAATCATTTCCTTTTCTTCTGCCTCCTTGACTGTAAGATGTGTTTTTGAAGCCAGGAGCTCGGCGAGAAGGGAATCATTTGCCACCTTTCTGTGTAGCACAATCAGCAATGGAGGAAACCCGCTGCCAAGAAGCTGCGACAGCACCGCCAGCACAATTTCAAGGCTGCCTGCAGATCCCCCGATCACGATCATCGACCGGGGTTTTGCTATTTTATCTTTTGCCAAATCTTTTCCTTTCCAAGTTGTTTGTAATGCTGATTGCTGGAAGAAAACTTTAGGGTCTCTTTCGAACCTAATCCAAGGTACCCCAACTTTTCCAGGCTTGCATCAAATAGCCTGACCACCCGATCCTGCAAGGCCTTTTCAAAATAGATGAAGACATTCCGGCAAAGAATTAGCTGAAACTCATTAAATGAACTGTCTGAAACAAGATTGTGCGTGGAAAAAATCATTCGCCGGCGCAGCTCTTCAGAAAAGATTACCTGGTTATATCTGGCAGTATAGTAAGACGAAAAATCCGCTACCCCACCCGAGTCTACATAGTTCTCAGAGTATTGTTTCATTGCGCTTAGCGGGAAAATGCCCCTGGAAGCTTTCTGAACCACATCCGGATTCAGATCAGTCGCATACAGCAGGCTTTTATGAAGCAGATTGGCTTCCTTGAGCAGAATGGCCATGGAATACACCTCTTCTCCCGTAGAACAGCCTGCATGCCAGATACGGATAAAAGGTTTGGCAGCCAGCCGGGGCAATACCTGCTCCCGCATCAGCTTATAGAAAGCAGGATCGCGGAACATCTCCGTTACATTTACGGTGATTTCTTCCACCACGCGCTTCAGATAGTCCTTGTCTGACTGAACCTTATACCTGAACTCAGCAAAACTTGGAAATTTGTCCAGCCCAACCAGACGGTTCAACCTCCTTAAAAGAGATGCTCTGGAATAATTTGTAAAATCATAGCCATGTAGCTCCAGTAAATCCCTGAGCAATAATTCTGCTTCCTCGTCTCTGATCCGAACTTCCACAATTCTAGTTTAGCTTTTCCCTGATTAGCTCCAGCAGCAGATCAACATCAATAGGCTTCGAAATATAGCCGTCGGCACCAGCCTGAAGGCATTTCTCCCGATCCCCCACCATCGCCTGCGCTGTGACGGCAATAACCGGTACATTCCTCAATTTCTTGATTGCAGGTATCGCCTCATACCCATCCATTTCGGGCATCATCATATCGATTAACACTACACCAACTTTAGCATCTTTCTCCAGGAGGTCCAATCCTTCCTGTGCCGAAGCTACCGCCAGACAATCGAAGCCTCGTGTTTTCAAGACTGCTCGCAAGGCGAAGATGTTTCTCGGGTCATCATCAATAATCAATATCTGTGCCCTCATAGTTTGTTCACTTTACGCCCTCGAAAAGCCACACACGCAACAGTGAAAGCAGCTGGTCGATATCAACGGGCTTGGTAATGTAATCTGACGCTCCTGCAGCAATACATTTCTCACGGTCTCCGGTCATAGCCTTGGCAGTTACCGCAATAACAGGAAGATCGCGCCAGGCAAAATTCTCACGTATTCTCCGGGCAGTTTCATACCCGTCCAGCTCCGGCATCATCATGTCAAGCAGCACAATATCAATTGCCTTATGTTCCTCAAGCTTCCGAAGCGCCTCCTTACCGTCCACGGCGGTCTGCACTTTCATACCCATTTTTTCAAGTGCCTTTGTCAAGGAAAATATATTCCGCACATCATCGTCCACAACCAACACGGTCTTGTCCTTAAGCACTTCTGCCAGTGCGCCCACTTTGCGGTGTCCGTTATTCCTGGGTTGTTCTGCCGGCGTATCAACAAGATGCAGAAAAATGGATACCTCGTCCAGGATTCTCTGGTACGAATGCACTGTCTTCACAACTATTGAATCTGCATTCTGCCTGATCCTTTGCTCTTCAGCCAGCGAGAGGCTCTTGCCGGTAAAGATGATGATCGGCAGGTTTTCCATTCCTTCTGCATGTTTCATCTCTTCCAGCATATCATATGCTTTCTGGTCCGGCACGCCCATATCGAGGATTACACAGTCCACCCCACCCTTAAGTGCTTTTACGCTTTCCTGCACATTCTTTTTGATCTCAGTGTTGATCTGGAATGTCTCGAGGAAATAGCTCAGGGCTTTGGCATGTTTTGGATTCTCCTCTACAATCAGCACTTTCTTTGGGTCCTTGCTTAACACAGTCTCCAGTTTTCTGAACACTTCCTGCATCTGTTCAAATGCCACCGGCTTATTAATGAAGTCAATGGCGCCTTTCTGAAGACTTTCTTTCTTGGCATGGTGGGAAGACATGACATGCACAGGAATTGACCTTGTCTGCGGATCCTTTTTTAACTCATCCATCACCTGCCAGCCGGACTTTACTGGCAACTGAATGTCCAAAAGTATTCCGAGAGGCTTTATCTGGCGGGCAAGTTCAAGCACCTCGTCTCCACGCACACTCACGACGCCTTTGTACCCTTTCTTCCTCGTGTACTCAAGAAGTGATTTCGCAAATGCTGTGTCATCCTCCACGATAAGAATTGTTTTATCACCCTCTCTTATGCCTGCTCTGTCGTCGGGTATGTTTTCAGGAATCTCCAATGAAAGATATTTCTGACTTCCGGCGGGCCGCCCCTCTGACACCTGCTTCACATCTGCTACTAGTTCTTGTAGTGAACCGGCACTTTGTTCCTCAACCTGAAAACCTTTTTCTATGGGCACATAGATGGTAAACCTGCTGCCCTCGCCTGTTTTGCTACTTACCTCAACTTTGCCGCCCAGCATCCGCATAATCTCCCTGGTGATAGATAGTCCAAGACCGGTTCCGCCAAACTTTCTGCGTGTCGAACCGTCAGCCTGCTGGAATGCTTCGAAGATCAATTGCTGTTTCTCCTGTGGTATACCGATGCCCGTATCGGTAACACTGAAACAGAGCAATCTGCGGTCGTCATCGCAATGCTGTACTTCAAGGGTTACACTGCCCTGTAAAGTAAATTTCATAGCATTGGAAAGTAAATTCTTGAGCACTTGTCCAAGACGAAGCTTATCGGTTTCAATGAGCTCCGGAATTCCTTCTGCAGTCTTCAACCTGAACTCTAGTCCTTTCTCCTTCGCAATTGGCTCAAACAGTGTCCGCATTTCAGTGGTCAGCTCCTTAACAGGGACAGTTTCATATTCCAGCTTCATCTTGCCCGCCTCGATCTTCGAAAGGTCCAGTATCTCGTCAATCAAAGTAAGCAGGCCGTTGCCCGAGCTTTGAATCACTTTCGCATATTCTATCTGTTCCTGGGTCAGGTTAGCTTCATTATTCTCACTCAGCAGCCTGCTCAGCAGGAGGATCGAGTTCAGTGGTGTCCTCAGTTCATGCGACATGTTCGCCAGGAACTCCGATTTATATTTTGAACTAATGGCGAGTTCCTCTGCTTTCTGTTCGATCTGCGCATTCTTCTCCAGGATCATCATATTTCGTTCTTCAAGCACACGCGTCTGCTCCTCGAGCTCCTGGTTCGCCTGTTGCAGCTCTTCCTGTTGCACCTTTAGTTCTTCTTCCGAGGCCTGTAGCTTTTCAGCCTGGGCTTCAAGTTCAGAATTAATATTCTCCAGCTCATTGTGCTGCGACTGTAATTCCTCGGATTGTGCCTGAGTTTCTTCAAGTAACTCCTGCAGACGGGCGCGACTTTTCGCAGCCTGCAGTGCAATAGCAATCCCGTGCGCCGACTCCTGAAGCAATGCAACCACTTTAGATAATGGTCTCTTCATGAAAGCTATTTCAACCACGCCTTCCACAATGCCATTATGCACCAGAGGTAAAATGACCAGCGCCTCAGGAACTGTGTTCCCTGACGTAGAACTGATCTTCCAATATTCTTCAGGCACCTCATCGAGATAGATCATTTCAGCGTTCCGGGCAGCCTGGCCGACCAAGGTCTCCCCAAACAGCACCTGCCGTCTCAGTGCATTCGCATCAGGAATGGCATAGCCGGCAGTATGTTCCAGCACTTCATTATAGGCAACATACATCAATCCCAGCTGCGCCCCGGCATAACTTACCAGGACAGACAGGGCGTCGTTGCAGATGCGCGGCACATCTTTCTCTCCTCTCACGCTTTTTGCAATTTCTGCAATCCCCTGCTGCAACCATAGCTTCTCTTCATTGCTGATAGTAAACTCCTGCAGGTCTTTCTTCATACGCGCCACCGCGTTGCCAAGTATGTCCTGTCCGCTTCTCGGCACCACTTCAACATCGAAGTTCCCGTCACCAATGGCCTGTGCAGCAGCCGCCAGTTTCTTGTTATTGACGTCTATGGCCACAATAGACTGGGTAAGGCTACCCACCACATCATTGGATTTCGCGCTCAGAGTCAAATCCGATCCGCCAAGCGCCAGCTTCTCAGCCGCAAGTCGCAGCTCGTTCAGACTGTCACTGATGCCTTTGATCGTAAAGTAGGTTACCACAACCAACAATATGATTGCTGTGATAAGGAAACCCAGATTTCTGTTCCTGGCCTGAACTTCCCGCTCATAAATGGCATCCACCTGTCGCTGCACCCGTTCGAGCAGACTGTTCGAAAGCATTCTTAGCTGGTCAATACCTCTGGCAGATATATCCCACCATTGTGCATCACTATAACCCACATTCTGTGATTTACCTGCTATACGCCTTTCCACATAGTCTACGGTCGCCTTCAGGTTCGAGTCATTAAGTATCCTGTTGTATGCATTTACTGCCGTCGGTGATGCTTTCTGGTAGAACTCCTTTTCGTAGCTTTTATAAATGTCCCAGATACCGCGAATCTGCTCACCTGCAGCTATGGAGTCCTGTGCAGTGTAGAGGTTCAGATACACCGTTCCCCTGATGATGCCCAGGTAGGTAATCATCTCGGAAAGGTTGCGCTGCCCCCGTAGATCCGGAACGACTGGGTTGAGATAGGTAACTGTGCCTGTAAACACCGGCGCGAGGGTATTGAGCCTGAAAATGACATTGGTGTAAAAACTCATCACCTGCGGCGCTGTCACCTCACCTGCATCAATGCGCGTTCTAAAATCCGCCATCTGATCATAGAAAGTGAAAGTTTGAAAGTTCTCCAGCCTGCTTCCACGCTGTGGAGCAATACTCCTGAAGACCTGGTCTGTCCTGGAACGCTGGACTTCCAACCTACTCTCTCCCACCTGGTTGATTACATAGCCGAACGAATACCTTCGTTCTGCCTGCAACTGATCAATGAGGGAATTGACAAGTGAAGATTGCTTCACCTGCTCACGAAAGCTGTCGAGAATGACAAGCTTCTCATTCTTCTCAGACTGTACCGACATAGCCAGGTAGACTATAAACAGCACTGGCAGCAAGCCAATCAGGCCGAGCTTAAGCGGAAGTGATAATCTCTTAAAGATTCTGGTCATTAATAAACTTTATTTTAGACTGTTATTGTAGAATGGATCTGCTGAACTGGCAAGACAATTACAAATGTGGTCCCCTCCTGCTCCCTACTTGTTGCAGTGATAATACCGGAATGCTTGTCTATGATTTTCTTCGCTATGGCAAGACCAATACCCGTTCCTTCATACGCTTCTTTGGGATTCAGCCTTTGAAAAATTGTGAATATTTTCGACACATATTTTTCATTAAACCCAATGCCGTTGTCTGACACCGTGATCCTGCAGTAATTTCCTTCCGGTAAAGGATCACTGTCTACCTGCTTTTCACCCACACGCTCAGAATGGATCCTGATGCAGGGCTGCACACCAGGTGCTGTGAACTTTAAAGAGTTGCTGATAAGGTTCTGAAATACCTGCCTCATCTGGCCTGGTATGGCCTCAATGACAGGCAAGGTTCCGACTTCAATCTCTGCTTGTTTCTCCTTTACTGCCAGTTCCAGGTCCTTTAGTATATCCACTACCACTTCTTTCAGATCAACCTGCTCGAAAAAGCTGTTGACTGATAGTCTTGAATAGTTTAGCAGATCATTGATAAGTACACTCATACGCCTCGAGGACTCGATGATCCTGTCAACGGTGGATCTTGCATCTTCACTGTCAGTGATAAACCGCTGCTTCAGTATAGAGC
>JAFAAT010000095.1 GCA_023426425.1 Bacteroidota bacterium
TTGTTCTTCTGCAGTATCTCCTTCGCCAGGTTCAGGTAGTTCACAGCTCCCGTACTCTCCGCATCATACATCAACGCCGGTTTACCAAAGCTCGGTGCCTCTCCCAGCCTCGTATTCCTGTGAATAATCGTGTTGAACACCAGGTCCATAAAATGATTCTTGATTTCTTCCACCACCTGGTTGCTCAACCGCAGCCTGCCATCATACATCGTCATCAATATCCCCTCTATCTGAAGGGCCGTATTAATCCTCGTCTGTACAATCTTGATCGTATTCAGCAGCTTCCCTAGTCCCTCAAGTGCAAAATACTCACACTGCACCGGTATCACCACACTGTCAGCAGCCGTCAATGCATTCACAGTAATTAGCCCCAGAGAGGGCGAGCAATCTATAATTATGAAATCATACTGGTCCTTCACCTCATCCAGCGAATTCCTCAGTATGTGCTCACGACTCGGGTGATTGATAAGCTCAATTTCCGCACCCACCAGGTCCAGGTGCGAAGGCATCAGGTACAGGTTAGGCGTCTCTGTTTCCAGTATCGCCTGTGATGCCGGTGTATCATTCACCATACAATCATAAAGGCTGATCTGGATATTCTTCAGATCAAATCCATTACCTGTCGTACTGTTCGCCTGAGGGTCACCATCTACAAGCAGTGTCCTGTATTCCAGCACTGCCAGACTCGCCGCAAGATTAATTGCAGTCGTTGTCTTTCCTACCCCTCCTTTCTGATTAGCTATCGCTATTGTCTTTGCCATGAGTTGAAACTCTCTGTTGTTTTAGTCTCCGATATATCTCCAGGTGCCAGCCGGAAGAACCATTCTTTGCCCTCCTCTGTCCCCGTTATTAAGATATCAGATAGAAATTGTTTCTCCGATTTTAGGAAGCAGAAGTTCCAGTCCGGCTTCTTTAAACCGGTCGATTGCCTCCTGGTGGTCAATTTTGATATACCCAAAGGTATCATAATGAACACCTATTATTTTTTTGCACTGGATAAACTCCGCTGCAACAATGGCATCCTCTACTCCCATGGTGAAGTTATCACCAATAGGTAATATGGCAAAATCCAATTTCGCATACCGCGGAATCAGCTGCATATCCATCATCAGCGCCGTGTCGCCACTATAATAAAAATTCCTGTCCTCAGTCTTCACTACAAACCCACCAGGATTCGCTCCATAGGTCCCGTCCGGCAGCACACTGCTATGCATCGCCTGCACATATTTGGCAGATCCCCATTCAAACTGCTTAGTGCCACCAAAATTGAGTGGATGAGTGTTATTCACTCCCTTCGTCTTAGCCCACTCTGTAATCTCAAAAGCCGCCACCACCAGGGCATTTGTCCGCTGCGCTACACTCACCAGGTCTCCCGTATGATCGCTATGCCCATGACTCACTAATATATAATCAGCTTCAATACTGTTCACATCCACACCGGCAGCCAGCTCATTACCGGTAATAAATGGGTCGAAGAGCAGCTTTTTACCACCAGTCGTTATAGAAAAGCACGAATGTCCATAGTAGGTAAGCTTCATATCATTTTGATTTTTGGTTATAGAAATGGCCGGATTCGTGGCAGCAACAAAAATAACATCCTGCCGCATCAACCGGAAAAATTGTGGAAAATAAAGCTGTATATGTTACTGTTTCCCGGCAGGCTGCGTCGCGTGCTCCACCTTCGGCCCCTTCTTATGTTTCCACCTCCTGTGCGACCATAGCCAGATTTCCGGATGCGCGATAATATCTTCTTCCAGCCGCCTGGTAAATTTCTCCAATATCTCACCCTCAGCCATTACTTTCGGCTCCTCCACCAATACCTCCGCGTCCATTACATATTTTCCCCTGGATTTCTTAATAATACTAATGTAAACCACAGGATAGTCCAGCTTCTTCGAGATCTTCTCCGTGCCCCAGAATACCGGCGTGTCCTGGTTAAGAAAGGTCGTCCAGTACGCAGTCTCCGGCCTGGGCGACTGATCCGCAATGAACGCCGTTGCATTCAACTCCTTTCTGTGTGTGGCCATCTCCCTGAACGTATCCCGCATAGCAATGAGCCTGGTTCCAAATCGCGACCGCATCTTCGATATCAGCCCGTTAAAATAGGTATTGCTAAGTGGATGATAGATTACATACAACTGCTGCCTGCACTCAATGCTAAAGGTGTTTCCTCCCCACTCCCAGTTGCCCAGATGCCCCATCACCAGCACCAGGTTCCGGTTCTTAGAAGCATACTCATCCAGCAACGCCTTGCCTCTCGGCGTTAGTGCACAGTGTTTCAGCATCTCCTGCTTATCAATCGTAAGCGTTTTGAAGGTCTCCAGGAACAGATCACAAAGGTGTTTGTAGAACCTTCGGGTGATCTCTTCTATCTCACTATCTGATTTTTCAGGAAAGGAATTTCTGAGATTACTCACAACCACTTGCTTCCTATACCCGGCAACCCTGTACATCAGGAAATACACCAAATCAGATACCACATACAGTATGGGGAAAGGCAAAAGGGACAATAAATAGATGAATGGCAGCGACAGATAGTAAATGAATGCCTGCAAGATCTTCAGCGTTGTAGCTGCAAAGGTAGAAAAACTGCTGCTAACGTTCTTCCTTCTCCGTATACAGCGACAATTGTGGCTGTGTATTTTTGATAACCACAAAGATGTTTTTGCGGCAATCAATCAGTAATTTGTTCATCTCCTCCGAATCCAGTGGCAACACCTGCTTGTATCCAGGGTCGTGAACCGGCGTAGTAACCGCTTCAAAGGTCAGGATGTCGGAACTAAACGAATCTAGAGGGGTTGCCTTAAGAGCCAGATGGGTGTAGCCATCATAAATGAGGTGAAATCTTACCTCGGGTGTCAATGGAACAATCTTCATAAGGCGAGTTTTTGCGCTTCCTCTTGTGGAGGCAGCTGGTTAATTGACAGGTAGGGGGGATGGCCTGGCAGGTATTAGCAATCTTTCGGGAGATAACAGACAGTCTTAGAAAAACATTCAGGATGGACTACTACCTTTCTGCTTATATAAAGCTAGCACAATAAACCTGACCCGCCAAAAATACTTTTGAAATAACTTTAAGCCATTCATGAGGTTATAGCCCGGCTAATCATTTACTCACCGGCAGACTCTTTTCCCTCAGCTTCCTCAGTTCTTCCCTTATCTCATGCAGGCTCTTCGACATCTCCTGAAGCGTTTGCTCAGGTTCCGGCACGCTGTCGCTGATATAGTTCACAAATCGCCACACTTCCAGTATATCAGCCGCAGGCACTTCATAGGGTGGATACGCACTATTCAACGACCGCAGGAGCAATGTTCTGTTCTTCCCTATCTGTTCACTCACCAGCTTAAATACAATTCCGTCTTCCTTAGATACAACAATACACGGAACATCATTTTTCAAGGAACTCCAGTCTTCGACATAATTACCTATCACCAGGCAATTCTCGGGAATAGGATACATCGAATCTCCTACCGTCTGAAACATCCTGAACTTCCTGTCCCGCGGTAGGTGCGGCATATGAAAGCTTGGCAGCTTGCTGATAAACTCTGGATCGCTGTACCCCAGCAGATACCCTGCACGTGCCTTGTGCGGCACATACTCTATCTGGTCATTGTTCTCCTGGTCCACAGCAGTCGCCAGCACTCTCATTTTCCTGCCGGTAATATAGCTGTCATTGCCTGCTTCTAATTCCTTAAACTTGGCCTCAGAAAGATTGGCCAGGTCCACCTTCATCAGGGTATCTATACTCAGCTTGAAGAAAGAGGAGAAATGTATCAAGTCCTCAGCAGTTGGATTCACTGTCTGCCCGTTCTCATGTGCGTTTAGTTTAGAGCGCTTGATCCCCAATTGCTCAGACAGCGCGTCCTGACTTAGTCCCAGCCTGTTTCTAAGGAACTTGATATTACTCGCCCAATGATTGCTTGCTTCCGGCATTATTAATGTCTCCTTCGTTTGGTTAATAGTGCCAAAGCTAGTAAACTTATGTCGATTCTCTATGCTTGCAGGCAGGTATAAATTGTTTTGCAGGGACCAACGTGAAGCACTGAGTCTACAACTGCAATAAGCCTTGATTGTGTAACTGATTCATGGGTTTATTATCCCAGAATAGCTCAAAGTCCTCCAATCCGCCTGATTCATACAGTTCCGCCAGCTCAGCCCTGGTCTTCAATTTGGGATTCATTACCGATAACTGCGGCAACACATCCACTAGCCAGTCTGCCTGCGCGCGATTAAGATGTATGGTGGTATTCCCCGTTTTTCCATAAAAGGTAAGTGCGGTCATCTCCCACTGGTTTCCTTTCTTCGATTTTGTATAATGCTCAACTGCCGGCAGTTTACCAAGGTACACCACCTTGCGATTAGCACTTGCTGATGCAAAATCCTCTTCTTCCAGTGCCCTGGTGATGAAGTCTGCAGGCACAGAAGGTTTAGGTGTCTTAAATTCAAACCACTTATGAAGTGGGTGATCCAGGCAGGCGCCATGCATGTAGTTATGCAGAGACTTCTTCAGTCCGAAGCTGAAGGATTCATGATCTGCACCGGTAGGATCACTATGCTCCAGATCATTATTCGCAAAGCTACCCACCATCACCGACTGACGGATCACCTGATATTTCTCCGGCTCCAGTCCCACGGGACTATGAGCCGTCATTGCAAACTGGTGCCAGAATGCAGACTGCAGAATTCCTGCAGCAAACATCTGCCTCACCATCTCCAGTGAGTCTATCGTTTCCTGCGCAGTCTGGGTTGGGAAACCATACATCAGGTAGGCATGCACCATAATGCCAGCCTCAGTAAAATGCTTGTTCACCCTCGCCACCTGGGCAACCGTAATCCCCTTCTGTATCAGTTTCAGCAGCCGGTCAGATGCCACCTCCAGCCCACCAGAGACAGCAATAC
>JAFAAT010000119.1 GCA_023426425.1 Bacteroidota bacterium
CCTGAGAATTGCCAATGAGCTTTACCTCAAGCGCCTGATTGTCGGTGGCTTCGACTGGGTTTATGAGTTCAGCCGCAACTTCCGTAATGAAGGCATGGACCGTACCCACAATCCGGAGTTCACCATCCTCGAGTTTTATACTGCGTATAAGGATTACATCTGGATGATGGAGATTACGGAACAGATGCTGGAGCAGACTGCCATTGCCACCAATGGTTCAACCGAGGTTGAAGTAGACGGTAAGCAAATCAGTTTTAAGGCGCCATTTAAAAGGATCAGCATTTTCGACGCCATCAAAGAGCATACAGGCATCGACATATCAGACATGGATGAAACTGCACTGAGGGATGTGTGTCGTCAACTGCATATTACCACAGATGCAAGCATGGGCAAGGGCAAGCTCATTGACGAAATCTTCGGCGGCAAATGTGAAAAGCACTATATCCAGCCTACGTTCATCATAGACTACCCTATCGAAATGAGTCCGCTCACCAAAAAGCACCGGAACAAGGAAGGGTTGGTAGAGCGATTTGAGCTCATGATCAACGGAAAGGAGATCGCCAACGCATATAGTGAGCTGAACGATCCCATCGACCAGCGGGAGCGGTTTGAGGACCAGGTGCGCCTGATGGAGCGGGGAGATGAAGAGGCTATGTATATCGACCACGACTTCCTGCGGGCCCTGGAATATGGCATGCCTCCCACAGCAGGCATTGGTATCGGTATTGAACGCCTGGCTATGCTCCTGACCGGGCAGGTGTCTATTCAGGATGTATTGCTCTTCCCCCAGATGAAGCCAGAACGGATACACACTGCTGGTCAGTCCACGGAAGGCCAGGAAGCCTAGACAGTCTACCCGCTCCGCCAACCAACTCGCCGGTGTCCATCGGACACGATTGGAAGTTGATGCCCCAGCAGGGCAGTATCCGGTGTTCTGTGCAATGCTGATTCCAGAGCTTAATCTGATTTGGAGAATCTATGCGCAAGCCCTGAGGCACTGCATGAAACGCCTGGTACGCATTTCACATAGGTCGCACGGGCTACAGAGCATCTAATTCGGTCAATCCACCATCGTAAAACGCAAAAAAATTGAAGTGTCAGGGCGGAAGCAGGTTGGAACGCTTTCTAAAGCAGGGTGAAGCGGGGTTGGAAGCAGGCAAACCCGGTGTAGACCCCAGGTTGACACCAGGTAAATACGCAGTAATAAGCAGGTTGGGTCTCTATGAGGTCTCTATAGGGTCTCTACGCAAGTAAGCAGGAAGTGCAGGTTTTTTAGCTCGTTGTAAAATATCCAATGAGTATTTTCCACCCAACATTTTACCCCATCACTTAATACCGAAAATGGGAAAAGGTAACCCATTGAAATGAATTTTTTTTTTGGTGGCTGCCTTGGCCTTTGGTGCCGTATGCGGCCCTCTCTGCGCCCCCCGTGAAACTTTGCTACTAAAGCCTGCCACCTGAACAATGGCCACTGGTGCCCTATCTCTCAGTGGAACTCTGCGCACACCTCTGTGGAACTCTGCGTAACTTTAATTGTTCCTGCGGTCACTCACATAAAACCGCCTTCTACTCCATACCATCCCGTCCGGCAATGCCCATTCGTGGATAAATCCCGGATTCTTAAAGGGTTATTTTCTGTTACTTTTGTAGGGTTACGAACCGGAGTCCGAGGCCCTCATGAAGTTTTCACATCTACACAACCACACACAATTCTCCCTGCTCGACGGGGCATCCAATGTTTCGCGACTGTTTGAGAAAGCAGCCAAAGATGAAATGCCCGCCATGGCCATCTCAGACCATGGAAACATGTTTGGCGTATTTGAATTCGTGGCCCAGGCATGGAAGAATACCAAAGTAGTTGGCACTACTCCAGATGGAAAGGAAATCAAGGAACCTGTCGTAAAGCCTGTAATAGGTTGTGAGTTTTACGTGGTCGAGAACCGGCACAAGCGTCAGTTTTCCCGCGAAGAAAAAGACCAGCGGTTCCACCAGCTCTTACTGGCTAAAGATGAAACAGGTTACAGAAACCTGGTCAAGCTTTGTTCACTTGGTTTCATCGAAGGGCTTTATGGTAAGTACCCCCGTATCGATAAAGAACTTATCCTTCAGTACCACGAAGGGCTGATAGCCACAACCTGTTGCCTTGGAGCCTCTGTACCCCGCACCATCTTGAAAAAAGGAGAAGAAGCCGGCGAGATAGAATTCAAATGGTGGCTGGATCTCTTTGGTGAGGATTTCTACGTAGAATTCCAGCGGCACGACATTCCTGAGCAGATCAAGGTCAACGAAGTTCTGGTAAAGTTTGCTCGCAAGTATAATGTGCCGATCATAGCATCCAATGACTCGCACTATGTAGACCAGGAAGACGCTAACGCGCACGACATCCTGCTTTGCATCAACACTGGTGAAAAGCAAAGCACTCCCAGTGCCAAGGAATTTGCAGATGATGATGAGCAGCGGCCGAGAGATACCCGCTTCTCCTTCTACAATGACCAGTTCTACTTCAAAACTACATCTGAAATGTCTACGCTGTTCAGGGACCTCCCTGAAGCGATTGACAACACTAACCAGATCGTAGAAAAGATAAAGCCCATGAAGCTGGAGCGGGAGATACTACTCCCCCACTTCAAGGTACCACCTGAGTTTCATGATGACCAGGACGCTTTCCTGGAACACCTGACCTGGACCGGAGCGAAAGAAAGATACAAGGAACTTACTCCTGAAATTGAAGAACGGCTTCGCTTCGAATTATTCACCATCAAAACGATGGGATTTGCCGGGTACTTCCTGATTGTATCGGACTTTATCAGGGCCGGTCGGGACTTGGGAGTATTTGTAGGTCCGGGGCGTGGATCCGCTGCCGGATCAGCAGTGGCGTATTGTATCGGGATCACAAATATCGACCCCATCAAGTATAACCTCCTGTTTGAGCGTTTCCTTAACCCGGAACGTAAGAGCATGCCGGATATCGATACCGACTTTGACGATGTGGGCAGGCAGAAGGTGATTGAATATGTAGTAGACAAGTACGGCAAGAACCAGGTAGCGCATATCGTCACCTATGGTACCATGGCTGCTAAGATGTCCATTAAGGACGTAGCCCGGGTGCTTGATCTTCAGCTGCAGGATGCAAATGCGCTGGCCAAGCTTGTGCCGGACAAGCCAGGGATATCACTAAAGAGAGTACTGCATGCACCGCTGAAAGGGGAAAAATCGCTGGAGGAGAAGGAAGGACTGGGAAGTGAAGAACTGGAACAGGTGGGAACCCTCCGCGAGATTTACAATAATGAGAATCTTCTGCAATCGCGTGTGTTGCATGAGGCAGAAAAACTGGAAGGTTCCGTACGAAATACCGGCATCCACGCTGCAGGTATCATCATTGCCCCTAAGGACCTTTCTGAGCTAATACCAGTCTGCGCCAACAAGGACGTAGACCTGCTGATCACCCAATTTGAAGGGAATATCATTGAGAATGCCGGTGTAATCAAGATGGACTTCCTCGGTCTCAAGACCCTGACGATCATCAAGGATGCGCTGGCGTTGATCAAGAGAAATTACGGTGTCGAAATTGACATCGACTATATCCCCCTGGATGATGAGAAGACCTATGAGCTTTACCAGAAAGGAGATACCAACGGAACGTTCCAGTTTGAAAGTCCCGGCATGCAGAAATACCTGCGGGAGCTCAAACCTGATAAGTTTGCCGACCTGATTGCCATGAACGCCCTTTACCGTCCGGGGCCATTGGAATACATACCAAACTTCATCAAAAGAAAGCATGGTGAGGAAGCAATCACCTACGACCTGCCTGAAATGGAGGAATACCTGGCGGACACCTATGGAATCACGGTGTACCAGGAGCAGGTGATGTTGCTCTCACAGAAGCTTGCTGGTTTTAGCAAGGGTGATGCCGACGTCCTGCGGAAGGCGATGGGTAAGAAGCAGAAAGCAGTACTGGACAAGATGAAGAGCCAGTTCGTGGAGGGGGCAAAAGCCAAAGGCCATCCTGAGGACAAACTCAACAAGATCTGGACCGACTGGGAGGCATTCGCACAATATGCATTTAATAAATCACACTCTACCTGCTATGCATTTGTAGCCTACCAGACAGCTTACCTCAAGGCCCACTACCCTTCTGAGTACATGGCTGCGGTACTCAATAACCAGAACAATATCGATAAGATCAAGTTCTACATGGAGGAGTGCCAGAGAATGGGACTCCAGGTATTAGGACCTGATGTGAATGAATCCCTGAAAGGCTTTTCAGTAAATAAAGAAGGTATTGTTCGCTTTGGCCTTAATGCCATCAAAGGCGTTGGCGAGGCCGCTGTAGAGGATCTTATAGCTGAGCGGGAAAACAACGGTCCTTATCTGAATGTTTTTGATTTTATACAGCGTATCAACCAGCGGACCGTCAACAAGAGGACACTGGAAAACCTGATCCTCGCGGGAGCATTGGACTGCTTCAAGGACCTGCACCGTGCCCAATACTTCTATGCACCACCTACCGATCCTAAGACAGGACTGGAGCGCCTGGTTGCATTTGGAAACCAGTTCCAGGCCAGCACCTCTATGGCTACCAACAGCCTGTTCGGTGAAATGGCCATGCCGGATGTAAAACCACCACTGATTCCTCTGTGTGAGCCCTGGACGCTACCTGACCTGCTGGACAGGGAAAAAGAAGTCATCGGCATCTATCTCAGTGCGCACCCGCTGGATGGGTACAAGTTTGAGATGGACAATTATAACTTCCTGCCAATCTCTGAACTTGAAAACAACAAAGGGCGGACCGTGAGAATAGCAGGTTTTGTAACTGATGCCGCACACATGACCACCAAGAAAGGCAGCAAGTTTGGAAAGATGCTGCTGAACGACTATACCGGTAATCATGAGATTGTGCTGTGGGAAAACAACTATGTCCAGTACAGCAACTTTGTTGACAATGGGCAGAAGCTGATGATCCAGGGAGTGTACGCAGAACACAGGTTCCGTCCGGGCGTGATGGAGTTCCAGATACAAAACATCATGTTGCTGGACCAGGTGAGAAAAGCATTGACGAAGAGGCTGCATATCTGGCTTCCGCTGCAGAAGCTGGATCCGGAGTTCGTGGAGTTTATTGTCGAAAACACAAAAAAGTATCCCGGGAACACAGAATTGATTTTTCAGATTGCCGATGAGACAGCGCAGATGCTGACGAAGCTAAAATCACATCATATCAAGATTGAGGTGAATGATGAGCTGGTGCAATTTATGCTCTCTAAGGAGATGCTGAAATATTCACTGGAAACCACATAATCCTGCGCTGGTGATTGTGTTTTAACTTGCTGTTGGGTTTTCACAGTTCGTCGACCAGACCGTCTGTACCCATTAAAAACCACTTATTTACACCTGCATTGGTTTACGATAGATCTGCTATTCACATTATGTGGATAGGTTATGATCGTATTTCCCTACTCTATTTGTGAGAGGTGGTATATTGCGCGTAACTTTACATTCGTAAACATTAAAACAATCAATCAAAATGGCTGCTGTATACACAGATGCAAACTTTGAGTCAGAGGTTCTGCAGGGAGATAAACTATCAGTAATTGACTTCTGGGCACCATGGTGCGGACCTTGTCTCGCGCTCGGACCTACCATCGAGACTTTGGCAAAGGAGTATGAAGGCAAAGTGAATGTAGGTAAAGTGAACGTGGATGAAAACCCACAGCTTTCTATCAATTATGGCATTACCAGCATTCCTGCTGTGTTGTTCATCAAGAACGGCCAGGTTGTAGACAAGCAAGTTGGCGCTGCTCCAAAGAACGTCTTCGAAAAGAAGATTCAGCAACACCTCTAATCAAGCAATTTAAATACGCGAGCCACCTTAGGGTGGCTTGCTTATTTTCCCTTAGCTGTTAGCTCTGTTCAGAAGGCGAAGAAGATTTTGCTTTACTTCTTCC
>JAFAAT010000209.1 GCA_023426425.1 Bacteroidota bacterium
ATTCCACATTATATTAGTGCCTTATTTACATTCCCTCCCTACATCTTCACGTTTTATTTCATTCAGAAGGCACGAATTTAAAAGTCTACCTTCATTAAAAGTTTTTAAGTTGAGTTCAGTACAAAAATTACCCCTGGTAAAGTTCGCTCCCAGGAACGGTGTCGGTTTCTTCGACACTCTGAAGGCAAGAATTGACGAGTATTTCACTACCAACAATCTTCCAATGCATGGCACCTCCACTATGAAGTGGAAATCCGTCGCCATCATCTCCATGTACATCATACCTTACGGCCTCATGGTCGCCGGCCTCGGCGCCTCCAACCTTTGGATCTTCTACGGCCTCTGGCTTCTCATGGGCATAGGTATGGTCGGCATCGGCTGCTCCGTCATGCACGATTCCAATCACGACTCCTACTCCGGCTCCAAAGGCCTCAACAAATACCTCGGCAAGATTATTATCCTCGTCGGCGGATACGATGTCACCTGGCGCCTCCAGCACAACGTACTCCATCACACTTACACCAATATCGAAGGCCTCGACCACGATATAGACGCTGGCAACCTCCTGCGTTTCTCCCCACACTCCAAAAGGCTACCTTTCCACCGCTTCCAGCATATCTACGCCTGGTTCCTGTATGGGCTCCTCACCTTCCAGTGGGCCACCATAAAAGACTTCCGTCAGGTCATGGAATACCACAAGCTCGACCTCCTCAAAAAGGAAAAGCTCACTCTCAAAAAAGCACTCTTCCAGGTGGCTCTATACAAGGTCATCTATTACACCTTCATCTTCGCCATCCCCATGATCTTCGCTGGCGTAGCCTGGTACCACGTGCTCATAGCTTTCTTCCTCATGCACTTCCTCGCCGGCCTGGCTCTTTCCTGCATTTTCCAGCTGGCACACGTCATGGGCGAATGTGAGTTCCCCGAACCCAGCGACAACCGCAAAATGGAAAACAACTGGGCTGTCCACCAAATGATGAACACCGCAAACTTCGCCCCTCGCAGCAAAGTCCTCGGCTGGTTCATAGGCGGCCTAAACCACCAGGTCGAACACCACCTCTTCCCCTACATCTGCCACATCCACTACAAGAAAATCGCTCCCATAGTCAAACAAACCGCTAAGGAACATAACGTCCCCTACTACGAACAGCCTACCTTCTGGTCCGCACTCGTCGAACACGGACGCATGCTAAAGAAACTCGGTCAGGCCGACTAACATAGAAAGACCGCACTTCGCGGTCTTTTTTTTCTATGCGTTCTTTCCGTTCCCAAGCCACAATACAATCACCTCCAACGAGTAAATTCATATTGTTACGGAATATAATACCACCTTTGAGTAAAAGGCGCGTAAAAGGCCTGCAATAGGCCTGCATATGGCCTCCCCATATTCCCTCAATTCTTCCTCCTCATCCCCGCCAGGTAATGCCCAGCCAATGTCATCGGTATAAATACCAGCATACCCACAATCCTGAACCATATCGGGTGGGGCAGTAAAAACAGGTTCACTATCCCCGCCGTCATTAAAAACAATCCCGCTATATAGGCCGCCACCGGACTCCGACTCCCCGAAACCACCCTCGTCACAACCCCACACCCACACGACCCGGCCGCCCAGCCCAATAGCATCACCACCAGCGCACCCACCGGCAATGCCTCCGCATGCGCCGACATGGCCTCATGATCCGCAGGGTCCAGCCCCACTGGCAAAGGATACAGCATCTCTCCCACTTGCTCCGCTCCCATAAACACTCCCACCGCCACCAATATCCCAACCAGCGTACCTATTATCGTCCTTAACATCTTCACTCTTATTGTTGTACTTCAATCAAATGCATCCGCCCCGGCAACTTCCTGATCTTCTTATTCCGCTTCTTCTCCTCATTAATATCTATCACCACCCCAGAGGTCCGCGCACAGAATTGCACTTGCTTGCCCAGACCCTGATAGCTCCTCGGCATCAGCAACCGGTACCTTATCGTATCCCTCGGCAACATCAGCTCAAACCTCCCTCCCGCAGGTTCCTTACCCGAAAGATAGACTAACACCCGCCCCTGCACACTGTCCCGCACCATCTCATACGACTGACACCCACCTTCTACCGCAGGCTTCTGCTGGTCAATATAATACACCGTGTCCTTCGAGGGATTATACAACAGTATCGTCACACACTGGTCATCACCCTTCACCTCCTGGAATGCTTGTATCTGCCCCTGAGACACCACCGGCACCAACACTGCCAACACCCACATCGCGCTCCGCAACATACTCACACCCACCAGCATCTGGTACATCCATATCATGTTATTCTTCATCCATACCATCTTGAAAGGCTGTAAACAAAGATAGTTGTTCCAATTGTTCCTCCACCCAACACTTTGCTAGCTTTGCCTGCCGTATTTTCGCCACCAGTATTATTATGATCGTCATCTCCGAAGCCAGACTCCAGGCCCTCGCCACTCATTTCATCGGTAACAAAGCCGCAGGCGGCTCCCTCCAGCTCACCAAAGAACTCGTCAACATAGAAGACGAAACTCTAAACACCACCCTGCGCTCCTGGTTCCTCACCGCCTTCCAGAACACCGAATCCTATAACTTCTGGCACCCCACCGACATCGCACTCAACGAACTAAAACACTACGCAGACGAAATCTTCTCCGCCCCCGACGATCTCCTGCTCCACAGCATCTCCATCGCCCGCCACCTGTTCGACATCACCGACCACCCCAATATCAAAGACGGAGAGCTCCACATAGCCTACCTCCGCGATCTCCATGTCGATCAGTTTATGGTCGATGCCATAGGCATCTATAAATCAGAATCCAAAGACACTTTTCTCAAGATCACCGAAGGAAAGGACTCCTTCTCCATCCATACCGACGAAGGCATCAACCCCGGCAAGCCCGATAAGGCCTGCCTCATCCTCAACATCGATCAGGAGCTCGGCTACCGCGTCATGGTCATCGACCGCACCAACAAAGGAGAGGAAGCCCAGTTCTGGAAAGATAAATTCCTCAAGATCCGCGCCGCCGCCGACGAATTCCACGCCACCACCGACTACCTCAGCATGTATAAGAATTACGTAGTCGAGCAGATCCCCGGCGAGTTTGAGGTAACCCGCGTCGAACAGATAGACCTGCTTAACAAGTCGGTGCAGTACTTCAAAAAAAACGAGCAGTTCAACAAACAGGAGTTCGAAGAGGAAGTTCTCCAGATCCCTGAAGTCATCGAGTCCTTCCGCAAATTCGAGCAGCAATACACCTCCGAACGCGAACTAAGCTTTGATGAAGAGTTCGGCATCTCCGGCACTGCAGTAAAGAAACAGTCCCGGGTATTCAAGAGCGTCCTCAAGCTCGATAAAAACTTCCACGTCTACATCCACGGCAACAAAGATCTTATCGAGAAGGGCTACGACGCAGCCATGGGTATGAACTATTACAAGATCTATTTCGAGGAAGAAACCTGATGGGTGGGGCATTCACACGCAACATGCATCTCAGAGCCCCGAATCCCTTCCATGGCCTTTCCGCTGATTCTCTTTGCGTTATCTGACATTGAGATATTTTGGCTTAAGGCTGGCATAAAAATATAACAGTTGAGTACGGACATTTAAACCTACATGATGAAAACTGTATTTTTTTGCCTGGCATTAGCTTCATTACCTCATTTGCTTTCCGCGCAGGATGCTTCCTCAATAGAACAGCCCCTTTTGGCAAAAGCCGAACTCAGGTTCGCACCCGAACCCCCAGCCCCCCAGGACGCTGAAATCCCCTCCGACCGGGTCTACCAGTTCAACTGGAAGGTAGATGCCCCCGTCACAGCCGTCGGTGCGCTCTGGTCGGCCTATGCCTTCACCAAGATCTACGACAAACCATCCTCCTCTCTCGCCGAAATAGAAGCCCTCGACAAGAACGACATCAATGGCTTCGACCGCTGGGCAGCCGGCATGGACGATGACAACATCGACAAGTCCAGTGACTATTTGTTCTATGGTGTCATGCCACTACCAGTAGTACTTTTCGCAGACAAACACATCCGCAAGGACGCAGCCAAGATTGGTATGCTCTACCTCGAAACTTTTGCTATCACAGGCGCACTCTATACCGGCTCTACCTATTTCACAAACCGCTATCGCCCCGAAACCTATAATGAAAACAAACCCGCCTGGGATAAACTCGGCGGCGGCTACAAAAATTCATTCTTCGCCGGCCACGTCGCCGTGGTAGGTACCGCCACCTTCTTCACTGCCAAGGTCTTTGCCGATTATCATCCGGAAAGCAAATTGAAATGGGTATTTTATGGTGCCGCCGCTGCCGCAACAGGCACTATGGTCTACATGCGCCATAAAGCTGGCAAGCATTTCCCCTCGGACCTCGTCGTAGGAACCGCAGTAGGCGTCCTCTCAGGTATCCTCGTACCTCATTTCCACAAGGTCAACCGCGGCGAAGACCGCGCCTGGCGCCTCTCTCCCTCCGTCGATCCCTACGGCGGTGGCTATGGCCTGGGCTTCACCTACAAATTCAAATAGCCCAACGAAACTTAAAAACGATAAATGCTGCCCTGTTGCAGCATTTATCGTTTATCTATTCTTCCAAAATCGTTACCAGGAATCTATTAATAGCGCCGGGTGTTCTGAATGTCAAACGATTCCGCTCTATCATCACCTAAACACCTGAAACCCCTCAAACTCCTGCTCCTTCACCTCGGTCACTATCACGTCCGCTACCCGCGCCAGTATCGGCCCCTTCCTGCACCACTCAATAAACTCCTTTGTCTTCTCCTCCTCACCCGTAACCATCGCTTCCACACTACCATCACTGTTATTCTGTACCCACCCCCGCACGCCAAGTCTTACAGCTTCCTTTCGCGCTGATTCACGATAGAAAACTCCCTGCACTTTTCCCTTGATTATCAGGTGGTAAGTCGGCATACTAAAAACCAGAGTTGGTGTGCTCAAACAACGGCTGGTTCAGATCCTTCTCAGATACAATCGCTTCTTCTACCGGAATCTTCCAGTCAATTCCCAGCGCAGGATCATTAAAAAGCACGCCGCCTTCATCTTCCCTGCTATAGTAATCGTCGCATTTATAGAACACCTCGGCTGTCTCACTCACAACCGCATAGCCATGTGCAAAGCCCCCCGGCACCAGGAACTGCTTCTTATTCTCCGCAGATAGCATTATTCCATACCACTCCCCATAGGTGGGTGACTGGCTTCGAAGGTCCACCACCACATCCCAGATCGCCCCTTCCAGGACTTTCACCAGCTTCGTCTGGGCTCGCGGATTTCTCTGATAATGCAACCCCCTCAGCACATTTTTAGTCGATCGCGCCTGGTTGTCCTGAACAAAATTGATATCTAATCCTGTAGCCTCCCGGAAGACTTTTTGATTATAGCTCTCATAGAAATAGCCCCGCGCATCAGTCAACACTTTAGGCTCTATTATCAGCAAACCCTCAATCGGTGTGGTATTTACTTTCATACTATCTGCTCAATTCATCAACAACTTCAAGAAAATTCCTGCAAATGTGAGCCAGTTCCTCTTCTGTGAGCTCAGTATGAATCGGAAGTGATATTACCCTGTCCTGAAGGTACTCCGTCACCGGTAATTCAAATTCACTGCCTCCAAGCTCCTTAAACATGTTCTGCTTATGGCTGGGCACTGGATAATAAATCATCGTAGGAATATTCCGCTCCGCCATCTTCTGCACTACCGCATCCCTGTTCACGCCTTCCAGCTGCAGGGTGTACTGATGAAACACATGATAGCTATAATCCGGTCTGTAGGGTGTAATAATCTTGTCATTACCCGCAAATGCTTTGTCATAATAGGCAGCAGCAGCCCTTCTTGCACTGCAGTATTCGTCCAGCTTCCTCAGCTTTATCCTCAATACCGCCGCCTGTATCGTATCCAGCCTGCTATTACAACCCACCACCTCATGATAATACCGCGTCTTCTGCCCATGGTTAGCCACCATCCTTAACTGCTCAGCCAATGCATCATCATTCGTAAAAATTGCCCCGCCGTCACCATAACAGCCCAGGTTCTTAGAAGGGAAAAATGAGGTACATCCCACTAAGCCCATCGCACCTGTCTTCTTTTTGCTATCGTCAGGAAAAGTATAGCTACCTCCAATGGCCTGTGCATTATCTTCAATCACAGGAATACCATGCTCCTTTGCCACAGCCAGCAAGGGTTCCATATTTACTGCCTGCCCATAAAGATGCACCGGTATGATCGCTTTGGTATTCGGTGTGATTGCCTGCTTCAGGCTCTCAATGTTCATGGTATAGGTGTCCTTATCCACATCCACAAACACTGGTTTTAGCCTCAGCAATGCCACCACTTCCACAGTAGCTATATAGGTAAAAGAAGGAGTGATCACTTCATCTCCGGGCTTCAGTCCCAAAGCCATCAAGGCTATCTGCAGCGCATCTGTGCCATTCGCACAGGGTATTACATGTTTTACATCCAGGTACTCAGCAAGTTCATTAGCAAATGCCGACACATCAGGCCCATTAATAAACGCAGTAGAATCTATCACATTTTGAATGGCGACGTCCACCTCTTCTTTGATCTTCTTGTACTGGCGTTTTAAATCCACCATCTGGATCTGCTGCATGTATGCCCGTTTTTTAAGGCTGCAAACCTACAATTTTTTAATGCGGCGGACAATGAAATTTCCACTCCCGGGTTCTGACATTTCATTACCCCGCAGTTTTTAAATGCCATCAAACACAATTAACAACTGACAATTGACCATTGACAATTGACCATTGACAATTAACAATTGACCATTGACAATTATCAATTACAAAACCTCCAATCCCTTTATCTTTACATCATGAATAGATTGCTGACTCTCTTCGTCCTCCTGTTTGGCGCTGTTACTGACACCTCTGCTCAGGATGATCTCTTCGGTAATACGAAAAAGGAGCCCCGCAAAGGGTTTGTAATCTCAGTAAACGGAAACTTCGATATCCCCGCAGCAGATATGGCTGAACGTTTTGGCCTTAGCTACAGGATCGGTCCCTCTGTGTTTTATAAATTCAAGTCCAACTGGATTGTCGGAACAAAATTCGACTTCATTTTTGGTAATGACATCAAAGAGGAAGGTTTCCTGTCTAACCTATTGGATGACAGGGGCACGGTCATAGCTGAAAATGGTTCCCGTACTAACTTTGGCAGACTCGAAAGGGGATACATGGCAGGCTTACAGGTCGGGAAAATCCTGAACTTCTCAAAAACCAACAGCGACAACGGTCTTTTACTGCTTACCACCGCAGGCTTTATGCAACACAAGATTTTCATTGCTACCGAAAGAGCTAACGGTGAGCTTCCTCAGTTTAGCGGCGACTACAGAAAAGGATATGACCGCCTGAGCAACGGAATATTTGTAGAACAGTTCGTAGGCTATATCCACTTTTCGGAAAGCGGCTTCGTAAACTTCAAAATTGGATTCGATGTAGTCGCAGGTTTTAACAAGGGGCGCAGAGACTTCCTCTATGACATCCAAAAACCAGGCACCGACTCGCGTCTCGACATCCTCTACGGTGTCAGAGGCAGCTGGTTCATTCCGATCTTCCGTAGGAAATCAGAAGAATACTTCTTCCAGTAATCACCGTTGGCTAAAATACTGGCTCAATACATTGTAAAAGGACTGCGCCGCTTCTGCTTGTTCACTCCACCGGTGCTGTTCAGCAACAGTCTTCTTTAGCCATTGAACTGCCTCATCCTCAGTTTCAAAACTAATAATCTCAGAAATCACCAGCTCGTAAGCATCCCTGTCGTTTCCAAACAGCTCACTTATATACTGGTATTTGTCATTGATCCCGATATATGTCCTGATATCTGCACCTTCTGCCACCGGCGTAGATAAGGTTTTCATAGGCTTTGGCTCCTCCACTTCCGGAATCTTGTACTCCGTACTGCTGGGATCCAGTTCCACAGATGGTCCCGCTATCTCTGGAATTCGTGCCGCTTCATCAGCTTCTATTTGCACGGATTCTGTCGCACGACTGGCCTCCACACTCTTTTCTAGTCCCAGTCCTTCAGTAAACGCTACTTTGCTCCGCCACTCCAGCAGGTCAGCATACACCACCTTCGTGTAATCCATCATCAGGTCAATGTCTATCAGCGACACTTGCTCCTTCTGATTGAGCACTTGTATTTTCTCCAGCAACGTGTTTATTCTGTCCATCGCTCATTCTTTTGATTTCTCAACACTGTCTGTACAGCTTTTATAGCCCTAACGCTGGGAAGTCTACTCTATTCAGGGTTTGAATGCAGGCCAATCCTGTTCCCTTCTGTATCCAGGAAAACACCCATAAACCCATATTCCTTAGAGATTTCTGTCTTTGGAACCATCACCTTCCCGCCTGCTGCCTCCACTCTATCCAAAACAATTTGAACATCAGGGTTCGCGTTCAGATAAATCAACGGCCCGTCTGTTGCCGAAGGCTTATGAAATCCGCCACTCTCACAAAGCGCACCACCCACACCCACCATGTTCTCAATCGGAAACATCCTCATCCTGATGTTATCCAGATCCAATGGTATCATCTGCATCTCAAAGATGGTCTCATAAAACTTCTGCGCCCTCGCAAGATCTGCGGCTGGTATCTCAAACCAACTGATCGCATTCTCGTATACCATAGTCGTGTGTTTATGTGATTAACTAAAACAGGTACATCAACCTCACTGTCCACATATTATTAAACTGCTCGGCTCTTCCATAACCAGGAGGTATATTCCTCCTTATCGGGATCAGCGAATACTGGAATCGAACATTCAGAAACAGCCCCTTCCAAAGTTTAAGGTTACCACCAAGTATAAAATTGATATCGCTCTTCTCAAACGGATACTGACTCAGGTCCAGATACCCAGCGCTGCCGGGCATGTTTGGCGGATTCGTCTCCAGCGTTTCACTTGCAGATATCAGCCTCGAATACGAAAACCCACCACCGAAATGGCTCTTCCTCTTGTCAAAATAATTAAGCTGCACAGGTATTTCCGCATAGTTGAGCTGTATCTTGTATGCCGTAATCAATGTGTGCACTCCACTCTCCTGCGCCTTATGCCCTCTCGCACCTTTTTGAGAAAACAGGAGTTCCATACTTGCAGCCAGATTGGGCGCAATGTGCATGTATATTATACCACCTGCATTTAAACCTACTTTGTGATACCCTGCATAACTGTCTCCATCCACCTGCGAAAAATTAGTTCCCAGTAATAAACCACCATAAAAAGTTCTTGGGTCTTCTATGTAATAATTCGAAGGGTTCTGAGCGCTGGCCTCCCCTGATAAACTACTCCAAACAACAACGCCGGCTATAAATGCGGCGATTTTTCTACTTTTAATCATCGAAACCGGAATTACGAATGAGTTTCAAATATACAGCAAACACGCTTAAGAAACTGGAGCAGCTATACGACGAAGCAAGGTACATTGTCAGGTATGAAAAAGGAAATTTCAACTCAGGGTACTGTGTGCTGGAAGACAAGCGTATTGTTGTGGTAAACAAATTTCTGAACCCCGAAGGGCGCATCAATGCACTCATCGAAATTTTACCTTCCATTGACGTAAAAGAAGAAGAACTAAGCGGCGAAATGCTCAAATGGTACCGCCAGCTTCAGGATAATACCAGCCAGAACGACTCCACCGTGCAAACCCAAATGGATCTCTAATCGTGAAGGTTACTTTTCTAGGCACAGGTACTTCACAAGGTGTTCCCGTCATCGGCTGCAACTGTAAAGTCTGCACTTCATCAGACACCCGGGACAAGAGACTCCGTACTTCAATACTCATAGAAACCCGGGGCATCCATATCGTGATAGATACCGGACCTGACTTCCGCGCCCAGATGCTGAGGTACAAAGTTCAGAAGCTCGACGCCGTCCTTTTCACCCATAGCCATAAGGATCATGTGGCCGGCCTGGATGATGTCAGGGCATACAATTATTTTCAGCAAAAACCTATGCCGGTCTTTGCTACAACAGAAACGCAGGAGGCAC
Source organism: Bacteroidota bacterium (assembly GCA_023426425.1). GTDB lineage: Bacteria > Bacteroidota > Bacteroidia > Chitinophagales > Chitinophagaceae > JAFIGV01. The sequence continues at coordinate 10,014 of JAFAAT010000209.1, forward strand.
TGAAAAGGGAGTTTTCCTACATCTTCGAAAACGCTGACTACCCCGGCGTACCCAAAATAGACTTGCATACTATCAATGCTAAAGACTCATTCAAGGTCCATGGGATTGAAATCACACCCATTAGGGTGCTGCACTATCAAATGGAAGTGCTCGGATTCCGGGTCGGTGATTTCACCTACATCACCGATGCAAACTACATTGCCGAAACCGAATTGAATAAAGTATACGGCAGCAAAGCCTTGGTGCTAAATGCACTGAGACACCAGCAACACGTCTCCCACTATACTTTAAGCGAGGCTATCGAAGTAGGACAAAAAGTGGGTGCAGAGTCAACTTTCTTTACGCACATCAGCCATCAGCTCGGCCTCCACCAGGAGGTGGAAGCCATGCTCCCAAAAGGCATTAAATTGGCATATGACGGACTAACTCTCCATCTCGATGATTAGTGCCCTTTTCTTCTTAACTTTATCGTAAACAACAGAATACACCCAATGAAGAAACTTCTTGTAGCCCTTTTACTTAGCTGCACATCCCAGGCCGTAATGGCACAGGTGCCAGAAAATACCACTATCCAGATCGGACAGAAAGCGCCCGAGCTCAAATTTCCCGATCCGGAAGGCAAAACACTCGAGCTTTCAAAAATTGCCAAAGACCGTGTCGTGCTCGTAGATTTCTGGGCATCCTGGTGCCGTCCCTGCCGTACAGCAAACCCTCGCCTGGTGGATCTTTATAACCGCTATAAGGATAAAAGCTTTAAATCTGCCAAAAAAGGGTTCACGATTCTTAGTGTTTCACTGGATAAGGCTAAAGCCCCATGGATAAAAGCAATTCAGGATGATAAACTCACCTGGGAATATCACATGAGCGACCTCGGTGGATGGGAGTCTAAAACCGCGCAGATCTACGGCGTACAGTACGTGCCACAGGCATTTTTGTTAGGACCCGACGGCAAAGTGCTCGGCAAATATATGTTCGCCGAACAAGCCGAAGCCGACCTCCAGAAACTTTTGAAGTAGACAATGGCAGCTTACTGCCATTTTGCTTCATCCAAAATAGCGTTTTTGCATGACCAGAACCAGGAGGAAATATATTGTTGTTGCTCTTGCAGTATTTGTATTCGGGTTTGTTATTCATTATTTTGCGATGAACGCGGACTCTTTAACTAAGCCAACTTTACCTAAAGTACTTTCTTCCGCGATTGTTTCGCTTGGAACTGCTCTGATCACCATGGGGCGGAGGACATTCAAAAGTGAATAACCCGCTCCTAACAATCCAGATGTTCAACGAGCTACAGAGCACCTACAGAACACCTACAGAACAAGTACAGGACACGTACAGAGCACCTACAGGGCGCTCACTCCGTTCTTACTCCGTTCTTACCCCGTTGTTGCCCCGTTGTTACCCCGTTCTTACCCCGTTGTTACCCTGTTGTCACCCCGTAGCAAAGCTGTTGGCAACCGGTTAACAGCCGTTACTGATGGGCTTCAATATAGATCAAACTAATATCTCCTGGAAAACCATTTATCCAAACTGCATTTTTCAAATATTATACCATTTCTTTGTTCATATCCATCCCTTTTCCTACCTTTGCCCACTCAAATTTTCCATGCATGGCCAAATCCATGCACTAAAACAGGCAATCAAATGAAAAAAGACATTCATCCTCAGAGTTACCGTTTAGTGGTGTTTAAAGATATGTCCAACGATTTTTGTTTCCTCACTCGTTCGGCTACTCCATCACGCGAAACCATCACCTGGGAAGACGGTAATGAATACCCACTCGTAAAGGTGGAAATCTCAAACACCTCTCACCCCTTCTACACTGGTAAATCAATGTTCGTAGATACAGCTGGTCGTATCGACAAGTTCAAAAAACGCTACGAAAAGAAGAAATAACCCATTGCAACTCATTAGTTGCTTTAGGCACGAAAAATCCCGACTTTTGCCGGGATTTTTCTATTTATGCACGCAACGCTCTTCGACGACCATTCCAGGTACAGCCTCCTGCCTTTCACACACACACGCCCGGCTGCTGATATCCGCTGTGGCATCCTGACAATGCGCGAGCGCTGGGAACGATTACTTCAGACTCCCACTTCCACCATAACCGAAGACTATCTCCAGCAGGTATTTCCATTCGAATCTTCACATGAAGGATTGCTCATCAACGGCGCTGTCTTTGCAACGGAGGAGCTCCTGGGTGCTATCTCCAATCTTAAACCCGGTCAGAAGCTCGTGGCCAATGACCGAATAATCGCAGCACGACCAGATACCGCGAACCTCACCTTCAACACATTACCACAGGTAACATACTCCCTCGAAATGGTGCAGTTCACAGGAAACTTGCATGTCCTCACCAACACCTGGGATATCTTCTCTCTGAACGACTATGCCATTCGCGCAGATTACTCGTTACTAACAAACAATAGAACGTCCGCACCCATCCCGTCAAATGTAATAGTTTCCGGTGCAGAAAATCTGTTCATAGAAGAAGGAGCTGTCATCAACGCAGGCTGTATCATTAACGCCAGTACCGGTCCTGTTTACATCGGAAAGGATGCAGAAGTTCTTGAGGGCTCAATGCTCCGCGGCCCAATAGCACTTGGTGAACATGCTGTCATAAAAATGGGTGCAAAAGTTTACGGTGCAACAACCATAGGCCCCGGCTGCAAAGTAGGTGGCGAGATTAGCAATGTCGTCTTCTTCGCCAACAGCAACAAAGGTCACGATGGCTACCTCGGCAACGCAGTAATTGGTGAGTGGTGCAATCTTGGTGCCGATACCAATTGCTCCAATCTTAAGAATAACTATGACGTCATCAAAATCTGGAGTGAACACCAGAACAAACTGATTAATTCAGGGCTCCAGTTTTGCGGTCTGCTTATGGGCGACCATTCAAAATGCGGCATCAATACCATGTTCAATACAGGCACTGTCGTTGGAGTCTCAGCAAACATCTATGGCAGCGGCTTTCCCGAGAAATTCCTTCCTTCCTTCACCTGGGGTGGGGCAGAAGGCATGACTACTTATGCGTTCGACAAAGCAATGGATACCGCCAATCGGATGATGGCAAGAAGAAACAAACAGCTTGCTGCAGAAGAGATTGAGATGTTCAGGCACGTCTACAATCAAACTGAAAAGCAACGCAACCTTATCCAGCAATAATAAACTCAACATTTATAACATCAGATAACCCCAATACATTATTATGCGAAAGAAAATTGTTGCAGCCAACTGGAAGATGAACCTCAACCTCGAAGAAGGTAAAAACCTGGTGGACTCAATTGTGGCAAACCTGCCCGAACTCAGCGAAGCCGCTCAGGTGGTGATAGCTCCCTCATTTGTGCATCTTTCTCAAACTGCTGCACAACTCGAAGAGTACGACCACATCCATCTTGGTGCTCAAAACTGTTCATCCGAGGCTTCTGGTGCCTTTACAGGCGAGATCTCTGCTGCGATGTTACAGAGTGCAGGTGTGCACTACGTCATCCTTGGTCACTCTGAAAGAAGAGAATACTTCAAAGAATCAGACGAACAACTCGTCAAGAAAATAGGCCAGGCTTTTGAGAAAAATATTAAGGTCATTTTCTGCTGTGGTGAACCTCTTGAAGTTCGCGATGCCGGCAAAGAAAACGAGTACGTAGAAAAACAAATTCGGGCCGCACTATTCCATCTGGACGACACACAGCTCTCTAATATTGCCATCGCTTACGAACCCATCTGGGCAATCGGCACAGGCAGAACTGCCACCTCCCAACAGGCTCAGGATATGCATGCTCACATCCGTAGTGTATTACAAGCAAAATATGGAGAAACTACAGCCTCAAACATGACTATCCTTTACGGTGGTAGCTGCAATGCTTCCAATGCTGCAGAACTCTTCGCCTGCCCCGACGTAGATGGTGGATTGATTGGTGGTGCATCTCTAAAAGCTGATGCATTCCTGGCAATTGTGAATGCAATGACAGATTCTAAAAAATAATTTTTCTCAAAAATTTGGTAGGCTCTGATCTCTGCGTATCTTTGCAATCCCAAACGGAAATGCCGCGTTGGTCAAGGGGTTAAGACGCCTCCCTTTCACGGAGGAATCACGGGTTCGAATCCCGTACGTGGTACAAAAAGCGGTCAGGTTTGACCGCTTTTTCTTTTAAAGCTCTTCTGAAATATCGCTAGGTTCTAATTAATTTTGGAACACCCCGGCCTCGTAGTACAATGGATAGTATAAGAGTTTCCGAAGCTCCAGATTCAGGTTCGATTCCTGACGAGGCCACTACTTCTCCTTCTAAATATTACGCTTATGTGCTCAAAAGCGTTTCTTTTGATTTTTACTACAAAGGGCATTGTGAAAATTTGGAAGATCGTTTAAAGCAGCACAACGCTGGAATGACAACCTCCATCAAGCCTTATGTTCCTTTTGAGATCGTTTACTATGAGGAATTTCCTACCAGGGAGCTTGCGATTGCTCGTGAAAGGTATTTTAAATCGGCTGCAGGTCGAAGGTTTTTAAAAAAGTTGCTGGCCTAGTAGTACAATGCCTGCCCGGCTGAACATAGTTCAGACTGGCCTGCCCGGCTGAACTATGTTCAGACAGGGATAGTATAAGAGTTTCCGAAGCTCCAGATTCCCGCCCGGCTGAAGCCATTCGGACGGGCAGGTTCGATTCCTGACGAGGCCACAGAGCAGGGTTCGCATAAGCGGCCCTTTTTTATTTTTACACAACCACAGCATTTCCATGCACCTCCAGTATCTTCATTAAGACTTTTTCCTCTTGGCTCAGTTCAGTCTGTGTGGTGCTGCAATCCTTTTGTTCAAATTGTAAAAGATACTTCCCAAGCTTCCCCTCAGTATATAGGTCAATAATTGCAGGGTGAACGTAGTATTTCTTACAGACAGTCCGGGTATTGCCCAGTTGCTTGGCAACCATATCAAGCGCCTGAACAATCTTCCGCTTGGTGTCGGCCATAGATTCTCCTGGTCCAAGCTCTTTGAACGCCTGCAAAGCCTGCAGACTGCCAGACCATGTCCTGAAGTCTTTGGCTGAAAATGCGCCACCTCCGATACTCTTGATGTAGTTATTTACCATCCCGCTGTCTATCGACCTGCGTGAGCCATTTTCATCATAGTACTGGAAGAGCTCCTTACCCGGTATGTCACGACAGGCCTGAACGATCTTTGCAAGCTTCTTGCTCTTCAGCGTGATGTCATGAAAGATTCCTTTCTTGCCCTTGAAGCTGAACTTCATTTTTGTTCCATCAATCTCTACATGCTTATCCTTAAGTGTCGTGAGACCAAAGGAGCCATAAAGCTTCTCATAGATATTGCTGCCTATACGTATACAGGTACATTGCATCAACAGCACAACTGTTGCCAGTACCTTCTGTTGTGGCAATCCCTGAAGTGCAAGATCTTTCTTAAGCTGCGCGCGCATATTAGGTAACGCCTCGCCAAAACTGTGAAGATGGAAGTATTTTGTATGGTTGCGAAGGGTTGTCCAGACAGGGTGGTACTTGTACTGCTTTCGGCCTCTTGCGTCAATACCCGTCACCTGAAGGTGCCCCTCAGGATTGAAACAAATCCATACATTTTGCCAGGCTGGAGGGATTACAAGACTCCTGATTCTTTGCAATACAGCCTTGTCTGTGACTGTCTTGCCTTTGTAGGTGTATATGAATTTCTCTCCTTTCTTCTGCCGCTGAATACCAGGTTCTGCATCAGTTACATAGACCAGATTAACTGCCTCTGCACTTTTCCAGGTGTCTTTCACAAGTCCCTTGAGCTTTCTTCTCGTTATCCTTATTTCTGTAACCACTTCCATGCTCAGCCATCTTTGAACCTACCCAGCTAAAAACCATGCCTTTTAAGCTGATCCTCATGTTGTTTTTTGATTTTCTTAAGGTTGTGTGGCATAGTTTCTTTTACTATGTAGCTGAATTAATACGACCAGTTATGACAAGAAGACTTAACGAGGAGCGCGATACCAGGATGAATCAAAGTAGCGGTCCAGGTGCAGGTAACTCAGGGCCACAGACAAATAAGCTCTCAAGCCGCGAACGATATGATGCTAAACATGGTAAAAGACAGGTACTTGATGAAGAATCGGAAAGTCACCTGCGCAATAAGGAAAGACAAATGCGCAGAGACCAGGGAGAACCCACCAAAGGTTCATAGGCAATACCAAACAAAGATGCCGGGTTCGCACCCGGCATCTTTGCAGTTAAGGGGTTCTATATCCGACCGTTAGATAAAAGCTCCTCCCTTCTCCGGGAATAATTCCAGGACCAGGATATCCTGTCGCCCTTCTGGTGAAATAGGCAGAATTAGCAAGATTGTTCACGCTTCCTTCCACCGTTAGCCAGCGCCAGCTCCAGCCGATCGTGAGATCCATCACCGTGTATGCAGGAACAACACCATTAACAGCTGAGTGATCGCTCTCCCTGGCATTTGTTGCGTCGGTAAACTGCTCGCTAAGATGGCTGATTTGCCATGTCAACTTAAAGCGCTGGTAGCTTGCCTGCAATCCTCCTTTCCAGTTTACCTGTGGCACATACTCAACTCTCTTTCCTACTACACTATGATTAGTACTCCTCGTATAGCTTGCTTTCGTCAGCGTAAGGTTAGAGTAAATACTCGCCCCCCAGTGGTCCTCGCTCGGAGCCAGAGTGCTCAAAATATCAGCCTCAACAAAGGTTTCTAATCCATAAATATCAGCTACACCCACGTTAGCTCTTCTCCTGATCACATAGGTACTATTGCTGCCCGAGTTCTGATATTTCTTCTTCGCTTCATATTCTCCAATCCTGTTGCCGTAGTGCATGAAAAACAGGTTGCCATCAAATCTGACCAGGTTCTTTAGGTTCCCTCGTATTCCAAGGTCTGCACTATAGCCACGCTCATCTTCTATAGCAGGATCAATTTCAAAGGATGGGTTGACTATCTGAATATCGCTGAAAGTGACAGAGCGATAGTTTTGAGAAACGTTACCGTAGAACTCCAGGCCTGGTTTAATCTTATAGCTACTACCGATACCGCCTATCACAAAAGTCCTGGGCAGCGATTTCTGCTCGTAAACAATAGAGTCACCAATGATCTCCTGTGTGTTCGGATGCCTGTCTAGGTCGTGGAACACACCGTCAGCGTTGGTTTCAATATGCTCCACTCTTACACCAGGCGTGATATTCCACTTGTCATTGATGCGGAAGATATGCTCTGCAAACCAGGCGTAGTTGATGTTTGGAAACTCATAATCTGACTTTAGTAGGGTCGACTCCTCAGGGAATTCAAAGTCAGCACCGCTACCGTTGACCACATCACCCTGCTTGCTTGTGCTGTAGCCTTTATATGCCCGTACACCCGTAAGTAAAGTAAAGTTCTTCCGGCCTACACTATACCTATGCAGGAACCTTGACTCAAGTGTCAGGTTTTGAAAGGTTCCCTTCAACAGGTCGCGTTCTCCGCCTGCATCATGCTGGGCTGGCCTGTTTGGACGGAAACCTATAGCATTCCTGGACGCAATCAGACCATAAGCTCTTGTTTGAAGTCTTGTTTGCGAACTGATCTGGTAGTCCCACTCAAGATCAAGCAGATCCCAATTCACTGCAAACCAGTTCCTGGAGCGGTTGCTTTGGCGAGGATATCTTCGAAACATGTCATCAGTAAGACCGCCCGGCTGCTGGGAAAGGTATTGGAGATGGCTGAACTCTATGCCAACCATGTGCCGCTCATTGATGTGGTAGTGTAGATCTGCGTATGCATTGAACGACTCAAATGCACTATTAGGCCTCCAGCCGTCTCCGCGTTTGTAATGAGCATAGGCATAGTAGCTCAGTTTGCCGTTGGTGCCTCCTACGCTGTTGAAAGAACCGAGGAAACCGAAGGAGCCTACTGTCTGCTTGCTCTCAATGATCAGTTTCTTCTTACTGTCTTCAGGCTGCTTCATTTCAAAGTTGAGTAGTCCGCCAAACTGGGTGCCGTACTGAAGGCTGGCGGCACCTTTGATAATCTCTATTTTCTTAAGCGCATCAGCCGGTGGTGTATAATAGCTTTCCGGGTACCCTAAAGCGTCGGCACTGATGTCATAGCCATTCTGACGCACATTGAAATTAGAGGTTCTGTTTGGGTCAAGACCACGGCCACCGATGCTTAGCTGAAGGCCGGAACCGTCATTCTCAAATATATTCAGTCCGGCAACTTTTGCATATACCTGGCGGGTATTGTTTGTACTCTTGTTCACATTGAGCAACTCCACGTTGATCACCTCTGTCTTCTTGCCGGCTGCAATCTTCATCCCGTCCACCTGGTACATGTGGCCGAAGTTGCTTTCTTGCTTCTCAATGATCTCTACCTCTTGCAGTCGCTTCGCTGAATCCGCTTCCTGCCCCTGCGCAAGCAGAGGAAATGATAAAAGGATTCCCATGAGTTTTTTAAAGTCCATATATGCTATCCTCGAAGTTGAGGATCCAGTTTTTAGGTTTAAATGAATCGTACTCTTTCGCCAGATTTGCGTTGGGATCTGCAAACAGCTTGCTTCGTCTTCCGTTCAGCGTCACGTAGATGATTGCATTTACTTCAGGGTCATTCATGCCTTGAGCCTTGTAATATTCGTGAAGATGGTGGGCATACTGAAGTATAAAATCAGCCTGTGTAGCCATCATCTTTTCCTGGTTTCTTGTGAGGAAGTCGTTGTTGTTTACTACCAGTTTCTTTCCTGACTGGCTGTCTTTGACAATAAATTGTGAATATCCCATCTTCTCCATCAGCATTACCCTCCACGAGAAGCGGTAGCCTTCCTCTGTCCAGAACAGCTCACCAGGCGTCATGAGGTAGCGCCAGGGCAGGCAGACCTGGAAAAGGAAGAAGATTCCAAACAATACAGCGATTGTCTTTCTGCTGATGGCAGCATATGAGTAGCTCAGGTTATTGCGGATTACTGGCAACCTGCCAAACCAGCCCTGAATACCTGACAGTACATGCTCCACTGATGTGCCATCGAAAAAGATCAGCGTAGATACGATCATGATGTAGGGAAACATGCCGATAGGGAAGAGTAGCGCAGTCATCACATGGAAGATGATAACTGCAGCATAGGCATAGATTCTTGTTGGTTTATAGAGGAGAAAGAAGGCAATTGAGAGATCGTAGGCAGCACCGAACCAACTGAAAAGATAGGCCACCCAGGTTTCGTTGAAAAGGGGACCAAGCAATGGCATGTCATTCTTCGCGGGCAGCCACAATTTCAAAGGCATCGCCTGAAAGAGCCAGTCACTGTTAAGTTTTGCAAGTCCGGCATAAAAATAGACCAGGCCGAGCATCAGCCGGATGCTGCCTGTAGTCCAGCGGGGTACATACTGACGTGACATTGGGGGCTTTCTGACTGCATCAACTGAGAGTGAAACATGGGCTGGCAGCCAGATCATCAGGAACAGGACCAGAGATACAAAATAATAGTGGTTCAGGTAGTTGGTTTTGTCCATCAGCTCTATATAGGTAAAGCTGAGAAACAGTATGGTGGCAGCTGTCCGGTAAAACCAACCAAGTGCAAAGAACAAGGCGCTGAGGCCACAAATGAGAAACAACCAGTACGTGTTGTTACCTAGCGGTTTAACCCATTCAAAGCCATAGTAATGAAAGAAAAACTTTGGCTGGATATAAAGTTCTTCTATCCAACCCTTCGCCCAGAAGCGAACAATTCCACCGAAGATCATCAGACCGAACACGAGCCTGAAGAATGCCAGAGAAGCAGCCGGTATTGGCTGCTGCATCCAGTTTCCCAAGTTAGTGTTCGTGATGCTGCGGTTCATTGTTTTAGTCCCCGTCGTTGTCTACATAAGTAATGGAAATGCCGAAGGCAGAAATCATATCCACTTTAAAGAGTGGTACCAGGTCCTGCAGTTGGTCATAGGCATTCAGGAGGGCTGGACGGTTGCTTGTGGCGGCATCTTTGATGGATGTGTTTAGCCCTGCAAGTGTTCCCTGAGCTTCGTCCAGTTCTTCGGACACAATATCAGCAATCAACTTATCATTGTCCCTTGTGCCTATTGCTGCCAGGTAATCCTTCATACCCATACCGTCGGCGGCACCGTCATAGCTTACACCTTCATAGAATTTTTCCACTGATTCCAAAGAAACAAGCGCCAGCTCATTTGCCAGCTCCGGCGTATAGTTTGATTCGGTCTGCTCCATAAGAGCAATACCGCTCATGGCGCCAACGGGTATGCCAATCTTGGTAGAACGCAGGTAGCGCTCGTAGTACAGAACGAAACTGTTAACCATCTTTGAAAGGCTGCTGTTCACGTCTGTGCCGGTGGCGGAAATGAATTGATCTTTATAGCCGTTCCAGCCCGATTGAACTGCCTGTACTTTGCTGTGCATTTTGTCTACAATATCCAGCAGGTACTGTCTGCGGTTACCCGCCAATGCGCCATTGCTGAAATAGTCTACGATTTCAGCATCGGTATTGCCGGTGCCATTGAGCAGGTAATCAAGCGCTGGAAATCCTTGTACATCTTTGTTGCCAAAGGTTTCAAGATCATAGGCGCCGGCACTGATGTTGTTGTTGATTCTTGTTTCAGAGGTAGGGTAGATGTTCATGAACATGCGCAGTGTGGCATCTTCTGCGGGACCAAACTCCAGCAGGTCTACTTTCTGCCAGGTCAGCCAGGCAGTTTTCCAGCTATTCCTCAATGATTGAAGGTTTAGCTCATCGGGATTACCGGTGAACTGAGCTGTGATGGTTTCGAGGTCGTCCAGCTTTTGAAGCATATCTGCATAGGCTGGAGCGACATAGTTGTCAGCGTAGTTAGTGAGCATAGCCTTGCGGTCGAAGTTGTCGTTGCCGCCAGTGCCATTGTCATCTTTTTTGCAGGCGTTCAAGCCCATGAGTGAAATCAAAATAACGGAGACTAGTACTAAATTCTTCATGCTCTTTTAAGGGTTAAAAGCGGCCCTGGAGCCGCTTTATTAACTTCTGTAAAATTTTACTCGTTTAGTGGTTAACCACCGCGGTTCTTTCAATTCCGAAAGCATCTGCAACTTCATTTCTTACGCTATCAAGGTCTGCAGCTGTAAGCGACCAGAAACCGTTTTGTTTATTCATCAGACTGTTTAGCAAAGAGTCAGATTTTGCTTTGTCGATTTTAGGATTGTGGGCAAACCGGAGGGCGTAGATGAAGCCAACCCCTTCGGAGAGTGCATGGAAACGACCGCCGTCGGTGGTTGCAGTCTTGGATTTATTCAGATAGCTAACAGCGATAACAGCGATTGCTTTCTCCAGTGACGTGCGGATGCTTGCGATCTGCGCATCACGAGTATCCATGTCATTATTCACGATAGCTGCGCGTCCCTTAAGGAAAGCCATGTAGACATCTGCCGGGTTGCCATAAGGGGCACCTACCTGGCGAACGTAGCTGCCAAGGTAAGACTCCAGCCATTTGGTTGCGTCATTAGGGTCTTGCTTAGGGAAGTAGTCGTTGGAGGTGAGGTAACCGTAAGCTTCGTCCCAGTGATGTTCAAGGGCTGTATAGTTTTTGCCTGACACTGCAGTACTGTTATCTGCAGCCTGTTTTTCAGCGCCAAGGTAGATGTTGCTGATTTGATCCAGCATCATAGCACCGATAAGACCTTTTTGAATGAACTGTCCGTATTCGAAGCCTTTAGCATTTACGAGATATTTGCCATCAAGCACGCCAGCAACACCCTGGCTTGCCACTTGACCATTATGTGCACTTGTGGCTGCAAGAGAGTCGAAATAGTTGCGGAAGCGTTGGCGTTCTGCGTCTGCTTCTGTACCTGAAAATGATTGTGCAGTTTTTGAGACAATAGTTTTGTCAGTTGCGGAGTTCAGCGCTTGGTTGGTGAACGGACTGTTTTGGTTGGCGAACATGTCGTGCAGTTTTGCTGCATCTACAGTTGTGGTGGTGCCGGTTCTCATGTAGGCGTCCATCTCCTTCATCATATTGATGCGTGTGGTCTGGCCTGCAAAGTCAACTGAGCTCGTGCTGTCTTGTCCCTGGAAAGTGGCCAGGTAGCTGGTGGTAGGGGTTAGGCTTGTATATGGGATCTTCTGAACCGGAGCCGGGTCAGTCTCATCCTTATTACAGGAGGCGAACAGGATGCCTGTTAATCCAATTGATAATAAAAGTTTCTGGGTCATACTATTGTTTCAGTTAGGGCCGCAAAACTAGTGGCTTCCATAAAGCTGAATTTTCATAATCGGGAAAGATTCCTTCTTAAATCGGGAAGTGTTCTTCCGAGGCCGTTGGGTGGTAGGTGACGGAAATGAAAAGAGGCTACCCTAAGGGAGTAGCCTCAATAAATACCAAAGTTTAATTATTTTTGTTTTACAAATTCGGCGTTGACCAGCATTCTCACGTCGTCGCTGACCACAATGCCTCCTGCTTCTGTGACGTTGTCCCAGTGGAGGCCGAACTCTTTTCTTTTGATTTTGCCTTCTACGGTGAAGCCAGCGCGAGTATTTCCCCAGGGGTCTTCAATTACGCCGCCGTAGGTTACATCCAATTGCATGGGCTTGGTGATGCCGCGTATGGTGAGATCGCCGTGGAGGATGAAGTGTTCATCATCTTTCTTTTCGAGCCTGCTCCCTTCAAAACGTATCTGAGGGTGGTTTTCTGCATCGAAGAAGTCTGAGGTTTTCAGGTGGGCATCTCTTTGCTCGTTATTGGTGGAGATAGAGTTAAGGTCTGCGGTGAACTGAACTTTTGCGGTGGTAAAATCATCTCCTTCGGTTTCGACAGTTGAATCGAACTGGCTAAAATAGCCGGTTACTGTAGAGATCATCATGTGCTTTACCTTGAACTGCACTTCGGAGTGGGTGGTGTCGATGGTCCATTTCGTTGTTGCCATAGTATATTCTTTTTGATGGTGATAAATTAGTCCGTGAGTCTGAGCTTTTCCAGTAGTTCGTGTAGTGTGACTGCGTCCTCATCTGTGAGGCTGAGGATTTTATGATCGAGTTTATCGACAGCGCGGGTAGCGGTATCGACCTGTTCCATTCCCTTATCGGTCATGCTGATCAATGTCTCCCGCTTATCCTCTTTTGAGGTTTTACGTTTCACAAGTTTCTTTTTGACAAGACGGTCGATAATGCGCGGAACATTGGAGCTTTTTTCCAGCATGCGGCCGGCAATGTCTTTTACGCACATTGCCTCCGGGTTTTTGCCTTTGAGAATTCGCAGAACATTGAATTGTTCCAGCGTAAGGCCATTGTCTTTGAGTATACTACTAACCTGAGATTTGTACCAATAGGCGGTGTAGAGCATGTTGAGAATTGCTCTGTGACGATTGTTCCTGAACCGGTCAGTTTTTAGCGCATCCTGAAGTTTCATTAAATAAATATGTGTAGCTACGCTGACTTTGTTCTGTAAGGTATGCAATTCGAGAGCAAAAAAACCAAGCCATGTAGCGACCTGTACATGCTACAATGAGTGTGTCACAAATGTAAAATTTTCCTGGTGATTATCTCAGTGTCGAAGCGGACAGAAATAATGTAAAGCCCGGCTGGTTGACCGGATAGGCTGATGGGAATTTCGGTAGTTCCAGGCTGAATGATAGTGGTTTTCCTGAATATCTGCTGCCCTGTTTGTATAGCAACTGTGATTTCTACCGACTCAGTAGCTGGGGTGGAGATTTCGATTATTGCTTTTTCCGGGGCTGGATTGTTCTTTACTGTGACGCCTCTATCGGTAGTGTTTAGGGTGTTGAGGTTATTTATAAAGGTTGTATCCCGCCTGGTGTACCAGACCGGAGCAGTGATGGTACGTTTTCCGGCGATGGTGATGTCCGCGTAGTAGTAAGCACTACCGCTGTCGGGAAGCGAGTGGTCGGTATAGCTGAGGAAGTAGGCGGTGTCTGTCTTTATAGCTACGGGCGGGATACTGCTGCCGGGAACGCCAGATATCAGTCGGATTACAGGGATTGTTGAGGGGTCAGAGGGGTCGGTTGCAGAGACGGTAATGGCTGGTGCATAGCGGTGCTGAACGGTGCTACCCATAGGGTGGCCATAGACATGAATTGCGGCACGAGTGTCGCAGGATTGTGTGGCAAACATGCGCATGGATCTGACGGCCTCGAGGAAAGATGTTTTGTTGAGGGAAGGCGCAATCACACCTGTGCGGGTATGGGCGGTTCTGCCAAAATTTGTGTTGTGGTTATCGTGATCGATCATTGGTGCAACGCGGTAGCCTTTAGAGAGTAAAGTTTCATAGTAGTACAGCGAGGACATGCTACTGCCGGGTTCTGAATAGTTGTCACTGGTGGAGAAAGCAGGTCCGGATTCTACTGCGACACCAACGATTGCACTGTCGGCAGAGGGGTTGTAGGGTGACTGCAGGAGCTGCCCGAAGTCGTGAAAGGAAGGATGGGCGAGGGTGGCGAATGCATTCGATGAAGAAAATTGATTGACTTTACGGAACAATCCATTCGGTGAAAGAAAGTCATTTTTTGGAACATAGATATCGTAGTTGGGAGCACCATTAAGCGTTTCCCAGCCTATGAGGGAGTCGATGCCATAGACCAGTGCATGGCCACCATCTGTAAGCGTGCCCCATTCCATTCCGAAGAGGGCGAGGAAGTCCGGATTTGCATTATTAAATGCACTGGCTTCTGATAAACCCTGGTGGTAGTACTGGAGTAGCATACCAGGGTTGTTGTTTGCGGTGAAGTGGTTGTGTTCACTGATGCCGAGGAAGTCCATAC
>JAFAAT010000215.1 GCA_023426425.1 Bacteroidota bacterium
TGCTGGCTCCTGTAACTAGTATGGTTCCTTTCATTGTTGCATTTGGTGTTTTCCAGGGCTGTGTCAATAGTTCAGATCTGGCTCGGCGGCTTGGAATCCGATGTGGCCGCCTTAGAATATTCGGCGACTTCCTCGGCAGTAAGTCCGAAGATCGGCGGTGTAGGCACACCAAACATACTGAGGTAAATATAAATCTGCGCGCGGTGATGGATTTCATGTTCTACCATTGCCCTTAGCCATTTCCATACGGGTATGATATTGTTTCCCGGTGTCACACATTTCCGTTGGAGGTCACTGTCGGTCAGAGCGCTAAATATTTGCATTGACTCGCCCTGCAATGTCTCAAAGTATTGCAAGACGTCTTCATACCCATTTGCCAGATCTTTGCCGCAACCAAGATATGAGCTGAGTCTTCCGGCAATGGTTTCAGCAAACATGTAGCGTTCAATCGCGGCAATATGTCTGACCTGATCGCCGAGCGTAAACTTTCCATTCCTGAATGTCCATTCGAGTTGTTCAGGGGGAATGGTCCGGATGACCTTCCACGTCCGGCTTCGAATCCTTTTGTAGTAGTCGAGAAAGGCAGCAACTGATGAAATCTCCATAGAATGCAATTTCAGGGTTTTTATCTTGAGAAGAACGAGTCCAAGCAAGGATGGCGGTTGTATCTGCGAGAGGTGATGAAAGACTGATTGAATGCTATGCTATGTTCTTAGTTAGTGCAGTTCGACGCCAATTTCATTTGCATAGGTCAAATGTAATTGTGCTATAAGTAAAATGTTGCACGTCTGAACATGATGTACATTATGTCGAACAATTCAGATATATTTGCAAAAGTTGTATGGATATTGCGTTATTGTATGGATGATAAATTGATGGGATATTCAACAGAGAAGCTGTTGAATAAATATGGTGCAGGAAGCCATAAGCCTGGGTCGGGTAGTGCGGCTGCGCATTTTGGTTTGATTTCCGCGAATTTACTTTTGACAGTAATCCAGCTCACAGGAACAGGTTCTCGTAGAGTAAAATATTTGTCTGTCCTGTCAGAACTGGAGGAAATCGCGAAAGATATACGCGACAATATTTGTCCTGAACTTGAATTTCTTTTTCAGCAAGACTCCGATCAATTCGGCAAAACAATAGACGCTCGGCGGGCTCGTGATCAAGAGAATGATCCATTAAAACGGAGAGATCTTGCAGAAGCCGCGCTAGAGGAGCTAAAGAAATCTACTTTAATTCCGATGAAGATAGCGGATTTGTGTCTAAAGCTTGCAAACTACGGCAGCAGGGTCTTTGACTTAGGATTTAAAGGTGCGCGTGGGGATACATCTGTTGCTCTCAACGGTGCTGTCGCAGCAGTCGATGGATCTTTATCAATAATTTTCCTGAATCTTAATTCTTTCGGTTTGCCGCATTTAAGCTGGATGAGAGAAATCTTGTTGGCAGCCGTGGAAATCAAAAATAGCCTTGACTCCTTTGCTGGCAATGCTGTTGATTGTACTTCGAGTCTAAAAAATGCTTTTGAAAGAAAGCAGGCCTGTCTACAGGACTTCGATCTATACTTTAACGCTATCCCACGTGAAGGATACAGAAACGAGGACGATATTGAAAATGTAGCTCGCGAACTACAGTTATTACTATGGAAGCATAAAGAAACAATCTGGGGACATGATATGCAGAAAGATCCATTAGGAATACTTGACCCTGTCAAGGCGCTTCTAGAATTGGGTTATAGCTGTTCAAAATCCCGATATCTGGACTCTATTGAAGATAACGGTGAAAGTGTCGAAGTAGCAGGTGTGATAGATCGACAAAGAAGGACAGTTATAATCTCCAGGAATTATGATGAGAAGGTTCAGAGATTTACTGCAGCTCATGAACTAGGTCATGCACTTTTGCACGAACAACAAGTTTTACATCGGGATCGACCGTTAGATGGCTCGACTCTTAACAGAAGTATCGTGGAACTGGAAGCGGACAAGTTTGCAGCTGCATTCCTTATGCCAGCCAAACAAGTTCAAAAAGTCTTCAACGAAATATATGGAGTTGAAAGATTTAGGGCTTTGGAAAATGATGTGTTTAATCGCTTTCAAATGAGGCTAACTGAATTTCGCAAGGCATACAAAACAACCAGGCACATTGCCCGGTATTTCGCAGTGCCATTAGCGGATATTTTTGGAGTTTCGTTGGAAGCTATGGCAATTAGATTAGAGGAGCTGGGGCTCATTGAGAATTAATCGCCCAGTGAGATTAATCGGATTTTCGATTGTGTAGATGCAATTCACAAGTGGTGGGTCAACATGCCGGAATCGCGGAAATTCGGACAACAACATACGTGTGAACCAGATGAGTCAACATGCCAGAATTGTGGGTCAACATGATCCAAAGTGGCTTAACATGATCCGGAACGGTGGGTCAGCATGGTCCAGAATCTACACCATAGGGCATAGAAGCCATAGGTGTAGATAAGGCGTCTTCACTGAAATTCGAAATCCGAAATTCGAAATCCAAAAGAAATTCAAAATTCAAAATGCAGAAAATCTAAGGTGCTCGGCGGAGTCAGCTTGGCCGTTAGGAAGTAAAAGCAAACGAGGCGATAGGCAGTATTGGTATAGGTGAAAGCTAAAGTAGAGGCTAGCTGAATTTTCGACTTTATGCCAACGAAAGTCTGGAATCTCCGTCTACATGCTGAGGTAATCAATTTTAGATATGTCAAGGCCGGTTTTTACTGGCCTTTTCAGTTTTTCCGGGAGTCGGCCCTCTAGGAGAGAAATCCGAAATTCGAATGTCGAAATCCGAGTGCGAAATTCGAATGTCGAATCCGAAACAAATTCAAAATTCAAAGCTCAGAGTATCTAAAGAGTTTGGGGAGTCAGTTTGGCGTTAGGAGGGCTGATGGTTCTGTTTTGTTTTTTTGTGTTTGCGTGTTTTTGTTTAGAGACCGGCGCGAGTGGACATCGCGTTAGGGGCAGAAGGCTAAGGCGAAAGGGAAGGCTGAGCGGGAGATATTTCGCATGGCAGGTACCTGCGACTAACCGAGAAACGCTACTCACGACTTTATGACACTTTACAATGAATAAATCAAAGACTCAGCAGGTATTTAAACCCTTGGAGGATTCTCCTGGCTATTCTGTTAGCCGTATGGGAGAAGTCAGGAATGATGGTACAGGTAGAATTCTGAAGACGCGGATGCACAGGAGTGGATCAATGGTAGTGGGGCTGGTCCGGAAGGTTAGGAAGGTGACAAATTATGTACATCGCCTGGTTGCAGACTGTTTCGTCCCCGGAAGAGATGAACTGAACTGTGTTGTTGGCTTCAAGGATAAAGACCGCAGGAACGTGTCCGCCAGCAACCTGTACTGGTTTACCCACAGGGAAGCGAAGAAGACCTCCGGAAGCAGAGAGGGTAACAAGCTGCGTGGTGAAGCCGCTCCGTGGCGGAAGCTTTCCTGGGCCGCTGTTGACCAGATAAAGGAGAGGTACAATGCAGGAAGCAAGATGAACGACCTCGCGAAGGAATATAAAGTAACCCGTGAGGCGATTTCCAAGGTTGTGCATTTTAAGACCTGGAAGCTCAGGATCATCCGCGATTGCGGAAGGCTTAAAGCTTAGGCGAAAGGCTAGGTTGCGGCAGTCAGTTTGCCTTAGAAGGGGCAGATGGCTAAGGCCAAGGCTAGGTTTCGGCAGTCAGGTGACGTTTGAATGGCTAAGGCGAAAGCTATGGCTAGGGCAGTGGGACTGTGGGCTTAGTTTCGGTAGTCAGTTTGGCGTTAGATGGGCTAAAGCGAAGGCTAAGGCGAAGGCTAGGTTTCGGTAGTCAGTTTAATGTTTGGCAGGCTAAGGCGATGACGGCCGTAGACTATAAAGGCAGTAGAAGCTGTAGGCTAAAAATGCCATACGTCATAATAGCCATGGTCCTTAAATACCGTATTACTTCGTATACCTCATCCGTGGAAACACGTATTTTTCTCTGTTAACAAAAAAATCATCTGATAATCTTTGGCCATTCAACAGATAACATCTAATATTGTGCGCCAATACGAGTAGTTTTTTTACTCGTAGTCAGTTTCCCGCTATTTATATGGGACTGACAACGGCGAAGCCATGAGCGGCGGATCGGTAGATAGTACACCATAAACAATCCCAACCATCTTCAATACATTTACATGAGCACTCTTCCTTCAAATCCCAGGATAGCCATTATCGGACTTGGCTATGTAGGTCTGCCGCTGGCAGTAGCATTTGCTAAGAAATACCCGGTAATCGGCTTCGACATCAACAGGAAGAGGATCACTGAACTTCAGCAAGGTGAAGATTTCACATTGGAGGTTTCCAATGAAGAGCTTAGCTCTGTGATCCTGCCGAAGAAGCCTAGGCTCGTCAAAGCTGAACTGGCTGAAGTGGCCGATGATGCTGCGGAAGATGGAGTAGGTGCATTGATTTCAAGCTTGCGTAAAGCACACCGGGATACTCCGGCTGCTTCAGCGGATGAAGAGAGTGATGCTACGGAGGGGCTTTATTGCTCCGATCAGCTTTGGGATATCGCTGATTGCAACTATTATATCGTTACTGTACCGACCCCGGTTGACAAATACAACCGCCCTGACCTTACGCCTTTATATAAGGCTAGTGAAACTGTGGGCAAGGTGCTGAAGAAAGGAGACGTAGTAGTTTTTGAATCTACAGTTTACCCTGGTGTTACTGAAGATGAGTGCGTACCCGTACTTGAAAAGATCTCTGGCCTTACTTTTAATGTCGATTTTTTTGCTGGTTACTCTCCCGAGCGTATCAATCCGGGAGACAAGGAACATACAGTTACCAAGATTAAAAAAGTAACCTCCGGTTCCACTCCTGAAGTAGCTGAAGCGGTTAATAATCTATATGGCAGCATCATTACTGCCGGTACGCATAAAGCTTCTTCTATAAAAGTGGCCGAAGCTGCCAAAGTCATTGAAAATGCCCAACGCGATATCAATATTGCCTTTGTAAATGAGCTGGCTAAGATTTTCAACAAGCTAGGAATCGACACGCACGATGTCCTCGAAGCTGCTGGTACCAAATGGAACTTTCTGCCTTTCAAGCCGGGGCTGGTGGGTGGTCACTGTATAGGTGTAGACCCATATTACCTGGCGCAGAAAGCTGAGGAAGTTGGCTATCACCCCGAGATCATCCTCGCAGGTCGTCGCCTGAATGATTCTATGGGGGCTTATGTTGCTGACGAGGTTGTGAAAAAGATGGTACGTAAGGGCATCCAGGTTGTGGGCTCACGAACTTTGGTGATGGGCTTCACATTCAAGGAAAACTGTCCAGATGTGCGCAATACACGAGTGGTCGACATCATCGAGCACCTTAAGGAGTATCACATCAACGTAGATATCTACGATCCCTGGGCCAATCCTGCCGAGGTGAAGCATGAATATGGTGTCGAAAGCACTACCGAGTTCCCTAAAGACGTTCAGTACGACAGCGTCATTCTGGCCGTTGCCCACAAAGAATTCTCCATCGATCTGATTAAGTCTGCCTGCAGTACGAACTGTGTGTTGTACGATGTAAAAGGGTTATTGGATAAAAGTCTAGTCGACGGAAGGCTTTAGGGGTTGTGGGTTGGGAGTTGTCGGTTGTCGGAAATGACTGTCCTAAATTTTGGTAAAGCAGTACAAACTTCTCCATAAAGTGTATGTCTGAAAATTCTCAACTACTTCGGTATACTGATCTTGAGGTGTGGAAGTCTGCAAGGATGCTTGCGAAATGGACATATGAACTAACGAATAGATTTCCTCCTCAGGAGATGTACGGCCTTACGTCTCAAATGCGACGGGCTGCAGTTTCAATACCGTCAAACATCGCAGAGGGTGCTGGCCGCAATACTTCAAAGGATACTATTCAGTTTCTTTATATCTCCCGCGGTTCGATTTACGAATTAGAAACGCAACTCTATCTAAGTCTCGACCTGGGTTATATTTCTGAAGATGAACTGAACGACGGCATAGAACAATTGACAGAAACACGAAAGAGACTGAACGGATTTATAAATTATTATAAGAATAAATAATCCCTAACCCACAACCCCCAACCCCCAACTCACATCTAAACTCTCAAACCAAAATCCCCAACACACCTCCCAACCCTCAACTCACAACTCCCAACTCCACAAGTGTTAGAAACTTTGATCTCTTCCAAAACCCGCATCAAGCTCTTGCTGAAGCTATTCCTGAATCCAGGGACTACGGCTCATCTGCGTGGGCTGGCGGAGGAATTTGATGAAAGCACCAATGCCGTGCGCCTGGAGCTGAATCGCTTTGAGGAGGCGGGTATGTTGTCCTCTGAGAGTAATGGGAACAAAAAACTATATAAGGCAAACGAGTCACACCCCTTATTTCGCGAAATCAATAACTTGCTTCTGAAACATATAGGAGTGGACAGGATTGTAGAAAATATGATCAGTCGTGTGGGGAGGCTTGAGAAGCTTTATCTGACTGGCGACTATGCAAAAGGCAAAGATTCTGGAATTATAGACCTGGTATTTGTAGGAAATGTAGATAAAGCTTTCCTTACGGACAAGGTGCCCAAGGCTGAAAAACTGATCAAGAAGAAAATCAGATACCTAGTGTACGACACCAGCGAGTGGGACCAACATCAGCAGGATGAATTAAAGCCCGAAAGCCGTCTATTGCTCTGGCAGCAGCTTCCAGTCAGCTATGCCCCTGAAACCAAGACGCAGCAATGATTACTGAATAATGTTTCCTAACGAATGCCAGGACCCTGAAAACAATTTAGCCATGGCCAAAGCCAAAGCTAAGGCCTAGCAGGAAGATCGACTAACTAACAGCTATCAACCATCAACTATCAACGACCAACTAATAACCCTCAACCCCCAACTATCAACCATCAACCATCAACTAATAACCCTCAACTCACAACCGACAACCCTCAACCGACAATCCCCAACTCACAACAACTGTGAACTCGCGTAGGACCTGACAACTCGCAACCCTCAACCCCCAACCAAAAAGTTTACCTTTGCGCAAATTTCCAGAGATGACTCTCACTTTTTCCCGACAGAAGTTACTGATCAGCACACTAATTGTGCTTGTAGTGTGGGGTAGTTCAGGCTGTGCCAACTACAAAAACATTGTATACTTCAAAGACATCAAAGATTCAATCTACAGAGCACCGACTCCTATTGAATTCACTACTACTTATTTTGAGCCAGTAATTCGGCCAAACGATATCCTACAGGTCTCGATTCAGACGTTAGATCCTTCAACAGAAACATTAACTGGGACGCAGACGACCTCAACATATAATGTTCAAGGAACTTCATCAATGGCGGCGGGAGGGGCCACAGTGCAGGGATTTCTTGTGGACAGGGACGGCAATATCGAACTTCCGCTTGTGAAAAAAATCAAGGTGGCAGGTTTCACAACTTCACAGGCTAAAGAGGCTATTCGTCAAAAGGCAGCTATATAT
Organism: Bacteroidota bacterium; assembly: GCA_023426425.1. GTDB lineage: Bacteria > Bacteroidota > Bacteroidia > Chitinophagales > Chitinophagaceae > JAFIGV01. The sequence goes on from JAFAAT010000215.1 coordinate 7,471, forward strand.
TACAAAGAGCCGGTGGTTAATGTGAGGTTCGCCAATTTCTACATCTCAATTTTAGGTGAAGTAAACCGCCCTGCACAATATACGATTCCAAATGAAAAAGCGACGGTGCTAGATGCAATTGCACTTGCAGGTGACATGACTGTCTACGGAAGAAGAGAAAATGTTTTGCTTATTCGAGAATTAGACGGTAAAAAGTATGCTACCCGATTCAATTTAAACAGTAGCCAGGTTTTTGAAAATCCCTATTTCTATTTGCGTCAAGGCGATGTAATTTATGTAGAACCAAACAAAGCAAGAGCGTCTGTGAATGATGTAAGAACAGTACGGAATATTGGTATTATTACTTCTATTGCGAGTGTCCTTATTATTGCGATTTCTAGAGTCCAGTTTTAGGAGTAAGTTTGGGGCTCTAAGCTGCTGCTACAAACCTATACTCTTTTTTTGTCCATATACTACTTCATGTTGTACTACACTCCCTTTCAGTAACAACAAACCCTATTAGAAAAATAAACCGATGCAAAGGCAAGAATCAATTATCGAGAGACTTTCAGAAGACGAAACTAATTTCAATATTCAGAGATTTTTGGGTGTGTTTCGATCTCATTTGTATTGGTTTATAGGGAGTGTAGCTGCGGCCTGTTTGGTAGGGTTCCTTTATTTGCGCTACAGCACACCAGTTTTTAAAACCCACGCGACTATTTTGGTACAAGATGAAAAGAGAGGGGGGGGGATGTCAGATGCGGGCTTATTAGAGGACTTAGGATTACGTGGCAAAAGCAATGTAGACAATGAAGTGGAAATTTTTAAATCCCGGACCTTAATGGAAAAAGTAGTTCGAGATCTTCAGCTAAATGTGCGCTACTTTACCGAAGGACGCGTCAAGATGGTCGAGCGCTTCAGGGACAAAGCTTTTGAATTACATTTTGTCCCTTTTTATGACGATTCGTTAAAAGGTTCAGAAGCATTCAAGTTTAGGATGATTGATGAAAAAAACTTTGAGCTGAAAAATGAGAAACATACATGGAAAGGTCGTTGGAACGATACTTTGAAGTTGCCTGTAGGAAAAGCTTTTTTCACTCAGACATATGCTTCAGGAATAGATCCAACTCTGGAATACACTATAACTGTAAATACAATAGATGCTACTGTAGCATCCTACATGAGTTCGTTCTTGGTGGCTATACCAAACAAGCAGGTGAGTACAATTGACCTTACCTTGGAAACAGCAATACCTTCGAAGGGAGAAGTAGTCTTGAATAAGTTGATAGAGGTGTACTTACAAAGCAACGTTGACGACAAGAATCGGATTGCTGACTCAACCATGCGTTTTATAGATGAACGTTTAGCTCTGGTTGGTGAGGAGTTGATGGGTATTGAAAAAGATATTGAAAATTTCAAGGAGACTTCCGGTCTGACAGATCTGAGTGCCCAAAGCCAGGCGCTAATTACCAATTCCTCAGAATATTTCCGAGAACTTTCGAAACAACAAGTGCAATTTTCTATTTTGGAATCCCTTCAGAAATATCTTTCTGAGAACGACAAGCGAGTGGTGCCAACTTCACTTGTAGTTCAGGATCCGAGCTTTTCTGCACTAGTTGCCAACTATAATCAACTTCAGATGGAGCGAGAAAAACTACTCATGAGCTCGACCGAAGACAATCCGTTAGTGCGGAACTTAGACCAGCGTTTGATGAGTTTGCGCGCTGACCTCAGAAATAATTTGGGTTCATTAAAAAAAAGTATTCTTGCCAGCATTGCGCAGATGGAAAAGCAGACTGGTTTATTGGCTTCAAAACTGAGAGCTGTTCCCGCCAAGGAACGGATTTACTTAGAAAAATCCCGTCAGCAAGCTATCAAACAAGAATTATACCTCTTCCTCTTAAAGAAGAGAGAAGAAACTGCAGTTAGTAAGTCTGCAACTATTGCCAATGCACGAATAGTAGACCCCGCGAAAACTGCCCAAATCCCTTTTAAGCCAAAAAGGCAATTGGTCTATTTATCTGCATTTATTATCGGTTTGGCTATACCAGGCATTTTGATCTATCTTAGGGATTTGCTCAATACCCGTGTCTTAAGCAAAACGGATATTACCGATAATACCAATGTTTCAATTGTTGCCGAAGTGTCTCATAGTGATGGGGAAGAACCTGTAGTAGTAACATTAGGCAGTCGAACAGTGATCGCTGAACAATTCCGTTCGTTACGTACCAACTTGCAATTCTTGTTAACAAACGCTCAGGAAAAGGTAATTATGATGACTTCTTCAATGAGTGGAGAAGGAAAATCTTTCATCGCGACAAATTTGGCAGTAACTTTATCGATGACTGGGAAAAAAGTTGCACTTTTAGAACTAGATCTTCGCAAGCCGAAAATTTCAAGTGCCCTCGGCATCGATAGTGGTGTCGGATTTTCAAGCTATGCCATTGGACAAGCCGAAGCACTTGAAGTAATTAAGCCCTCTAACATACATGAATTACTCTGGATAGTTCCTGCTGGTCCAATACCTCCTAATCCTTCAGAATTGCTGATGTTGCCCAGAGTGGCGCATTTTTTTGAAATACTAAAGAATACCTTTGACTATATTATTGTTGATACAGCGCCAGTTGGCCTTGTAACAGATGCGCAGATACTTTCCACTCATGCAAATCTCAGTTTATTCATCATAAGGCAAGGGTACACGTATAAGCAACAGGTTAAACAAATTGATGAGCTCTCTCAGCGTAACAAGATATCCAAGTTGAACCTGGTTGTTAATGATGTTAAGACCGGCTATGGTTATGGCTATGGCTATGGTTATGGTTATGGTTATGGTTATGGTTACGGCTATGGATATGATAATTCAGAGAAAAATGGAGCGTATTTCGAAAGACCTAAAAAGCGAAAAGTAGGAGTGATTAGAAATATATTCAAGATATAATCCACAATGTGCAAGAACTAATTCTCTCTTTTATTATTTAATATCTTGAATTTGTCTCTTAAAAGAACTACCCTTTCAGGCGTTGTTTGGACATTCTCCCAGCAGTTTGGTACTCAGGGTATAACGTTCGTAGTTTCTTTGATTCTTGCAAGGATTCTCTCACCAGCTGAATTCGGACTAGTTGGAATGATTGCTGTCTTTGTTGCCATAGGAAATACTTTAATGAATAGTGGAATGTCACAGTCATTGATCCGCACAGTTAATCCAACTAAAGAAGACTTTTCAACTGTTTTTTACTTCAATATTGTTAGTGGCCTCATTGCGTATCTGCTTATTTTTGCTTGTGCTCCATTCATAGCCTTGTTTTTCCAGCAACCAATTCTTGAAAACCTTGTAAAAGTTTATTGTTTGTCGTTTATTATCACTGCAACTTATGGCGTACAACAGGCTCTTCTAACGAGAAAGATGGACTTCAAGACGCAGCTGTTAATTTCAATACCATCGTTGTTAGTTTCTGGGGCAATTGGAATTATGTTGGCTTTCTGGGGTTACGGAGTGTGGAGCTTGGCCTATATGAGCCTGTGTCAATCTACGTTAGTCGCAATTCAGTATTGGGTTCATACGAGGTGGCTGCCAATTCCATTATTTTCTAGAGAAAGATTTTGGAGTCACTTCAATTTTGGCTATAAACTAATGCTGTCGGGA
>JAFAAT010000304.1 GCA_023426425.1 Bacteroidota bacterium
ACCGTCCCGGCCACGATCGTCGTTATGCGATTGACGCCTCTAAGATTAACAGAGAACTTGGCTGGAAACCCTCAGTAACATTCGAAGAAGGCCTGAGTGCGACAATTGATTGGTATTTGAATAATCAAGAGTGGCTTGAACATGTCACCAGTGGGGACTATCAGAAGTATTATGAAGGACAGTATTCTTGATGTTTATTTGTTGATTTGTTTATTCGTGTAGGTTTCTTGAAGTTTACTTGTTGATTTGTTTATTTGTGCGTTTTCTTGATGTTTAGTTGTTGATTTGTTTATCCGTGTAGTATTCTTGACGTTTATATTTGTTTATTCGTGTAGTTGCTGTTGTGTAGCTGTTTAGATGTTGTGCTTCGTCTGGAACAAGCATAGATAAATAAACCGAATCCGATTATGTACTTGTATAGCTTTGAAAAACTCGAGGTTTGGCAAAACACACGGATGTTGATTAAGAACATTTACAGTCTCACATCAGCTTTTCCCAAGTCTGAAACATTCGGACTGACCAATCAGCTAAGAAGGGCAGTACTAGGCATAAACCTCAACATAGCTGAGGGTACTAACCGGGCAAGCTCGAAAGATAAGGCCCGCTTTATTAACCAGGCATACAGTAGTGCAGGAGAAGTACTTGCGTGTTTGACTGTATCCTTAGATCTTGAGCTAATTAGTGAGCAACAGTACCAGAGCACCAGGAATGAGATTGAAAAAATCACGAATCAGTTGAACAAATTGTACAAAGCATACCTGATGGGAACTGGCAACGGCTTTTCAAAGCAGAGCCAAACAACTACACAACTCAACAACTCAACAACTCAACAATCTTAACCAATGAAAGGTATTATTCTCGCCGGCGGCTCCGGCACCCGCTTATATCCTCTTACCATCGCAGTCAGCAAACAGCTCATGCCGGTGTACGACAAGCCGATGATCTACTATCCGCTTTCCACGCTCATGCTAGCAGGAATTAATGAGGTTCTGATCATTACAACACCTGAAGACCAGCCTGCTTTTAAGAAGCTACTGGGCGATGGCTCACAGGTGGGCTGCAGGTTTGAATATGTGGTTCAGCCAAAGCCTGAAGGCCTGGCACAGGCTTTCATCCTAGGGGAGGAGTTTATCGGCAACGATCCTGTAGCACTTATTTTGGGTGACAATATCTTCTACGGCTCTGGCATGGGCACTCTGCTGGGACAAAAAGCCAACCCCGACGGTGCAGTGGTCTTTGCCTACCAGGTAAATGATCCTGAGCGTTACGGCGTGGTGGAGTTTGACAGCAACAACAAAGTGCTCAGTATTGAAGAAAAGCCTTCTGCACCAAAGTCCAACTTTGCAGTGCCTGGTCTCTACTTCTATGACAGCCAGATAGTAGAAATAGCTAAGAACATTAAACCCTCTCCTCGTGGAGAGCTTGAGATCACTGATGTCAACAAAACTTACCTGGAGATGGGCAAGCTGGAAGTCGGTGTTCTTGACCGGGGTACAGCCTGGCTGGATACCGGTACATTTGACTCACTTATTCAAGCCGGACAGTTCATAGAAGTCATTGAAAAACGCCAGGGACTGAAGATTGGTTGCATAGAGGAAATTGCCTACAACAAAGGCTGGATCGACGTAGAGCAGTTACTTAAACAAGCTGAGACTTATGCGAAGTCGGGTTATGGTGAGTATTTACGAAATATTCTACGATATGACTTGAGGGAAACAGAAGCGTAGATAAAGGACTAACAAAATCATAAACAAAAAGCCAGTCTGTTCCCAGGCTGGCTTTTTCATTTCAGCAAATCGGCAGGTCTTGCATTTATTCATAGGTCTCACTATCTTCATCACTCAAACCGTAACACAATGCAAATCGCCATCATAGACGACAGCAGCTTTTATGCTACAGGTCTGAAGTCAATCCTTAACCATTATGGCTTCGACAATATCATCATTTTTCAATCCGGTGGTGAAGCCCTCGACTACCTGAGCCAGAACCCACTGCCCGACGCCTTTCTTGTCGATTATAATATGCCCGAGATGTTAGGGCCAGAAGTGATCAAAAAACTTCGGGAGCTTTACCCACAGTCCCGTATCATAGGAATGAGCACCGACACCTATATACGCAAAGACATGCTCGCCGCCGGCGCCAACGCCTTTGTGTCCAAAGACTGCGACCCCGACGAGCTATGTAAAGCCATCAACGGCAGCTCCGAAGTCGCGACAAGCATCTCTTAGTGAAAGGCAACCGCGAGCTACCTTTCGTTCGCCAGTTTGGCGTTAGGAGGGCAAAAGGCGATGGCTATGGCTAAGGCTGGTGGGACGGTGGGACAGATTGTGCTAGCAAGGGTGTTTATATGAAATCCGAATAATAAAATCCGAAATCCGAAACAAATTCTAAAGCACCAATGATTTTAATTGTATCTCCCTGCAGGTTTGGGCTTCGACAGGCCGAGATCCCGGGTTACTAAAGCATTGGCGTTATCCACTGGCGTTTGGGCCCGGGATGACGGCAGACGTTGGTTCGGGCAGGCCCGCCCGTTGCCGCATTCCCGTTGAGTTCCGGCAGACGGCCTTAAGGCAACAGAGCTGACCAGCGCGAGTGGAGCTGTGCGAGGGTTTTTAGTTACACAGAGGAGGGGAGGAGGCGCAGAGTTCCACAGAGGGCGGCGCGATTAGACGTGAGCGAGGAGAGGGACAATAGCGACGTTAGGGACGGATTTGCGCGAGTAAGACGGACCTATCTGAATATGATTCTATAGACATTCGACCCCGAACATTCGGGGTCGTTTAGGTTTGAAGGTTTCATGCTATAAACATTTGATCCCGAATGTTCGGGATCATAGAGGGACATTAAAGACGGATTGTGCGGTAAGGGCGTTTAAAGGATATGCGAATATCGAAATTCGCACCTAATCAAAAGCACCCCACATCAGCAACGACCTGTCTCCCGTCGTAGAGACGCACGATTGTGCGTCTCGGCGTCCCACAACCCACAACCCACAACCCAACTCACCTTTCCCCATCCAACCTCTCAAACACCGAATTCTTCGACTTAAACTCCGGCACCAGGTCCTTCATCAGCCGTACCGTCTCCTCAGTGTACTGCCGCTCCGCAGAACCAATCAGCCTGCTGATCTTCTCCGACACCTCAGCAAATTCATACTCCCGCACCTTAGCGATCATAATCTTCTGATGATAGGTCGGCATGGTATTCTCTGAATTGCTCAGCAATTCCTCGTATAATTTCTCTCCCGGCCTCAGGCCCGTAAACACCACCTTGATATCTACATCCGGCTTCTTGCCCGACAGGCGGATCATCTTCCTCGCCAGCTCGGCAATCTTCACCGGCTGACCCATGTCAAACACAAAGATCTCCCCGCCTGTACCCATCACGCCCGCCTCAATCACCAGCTGACAAGCCTCCGGTATGGTCATGAAATAACGTGTGATTTCCGGGTGCGTCACTGTCAACGGTCCGCCCTTGGCCAGCTGCTGCTGAAACCGTGGTATGACCGATCCGTTGGAGCCCAGCACATTCCCAAACCGGGTAGTGATAAACCGGGTCTTCCTGTTCAGGACCTTACCTGTAAATATTCCATCCTGTATATGCCTGTACAGGCTCTGCGCATATATTTCCGCAATACGCTTGGAAGCTCCCATCACGTTGGTGGGGTTCACCGCCTTGTCGGTCGACACCATCACGAACTTCTCCACCTCAAACTCCACCGACAGGTCTGCCAGCACCTTACTGCCAAGCACATTATTGATCACCGCCATGGAGGGATGATCCTCCATCAGAGGCACATGCTTGTAGGCTGCTGCATGGAAGACAAAATGCGGTTCGTACACTTCAAACAACTGGCGCATTCTTTTCTCCTCACAGACATTGCCGATGATGCTCCTGATCTTCGCATTGGGATAGGATTCCTGCATCTCAAGCCCCAGCTCATGCAGTTCAGTCTCTGCCCGGTCGCAGACCAGGATCAGCGCAGGATTAAACTTCGCCAGTTGCCGCACGATCTCCGAACCAATCGAACCTGCAGCACCGGTCACCAGAACTTTCTTGCCCCTGACAGCCCCTGAAATCTCCTCATTGTGTATGTCGATCACATCCCTTTCCAGGAGGTCGGCAATATTGATATCCTTCAGCTGCTCCGACACAGGTTTGTCCTCCAGCCAGCGTTTTACCGCCGGCATCTGCCGCACCCTGACGCCAAATTCATTGGCCAGTTCCACCAGCTCATTCAGTTTTTCCGGCGGCACATTTTGTGCGGCCACCAGGATCAGTTCCACATCCTCACCGTTCAGCTTTTCCAGCGAATGTTCCGCCACCGGGAAGATCTCCAGTCCGTCAAGTTTCTTTTTCACCTTGCTGCTGTTGTGGTCGAGGAAGACGATGGCTTGCAGGTTGCTATGTGGGTGGTCGTTGATCAGTCGCTTGGCGATCAGCCCTTCGTGGCTGGTGTCGTAGATGGCCACCCTGGTTTTGCGGATCATGGTGGTGTCGGAGAAATAGAGCTTGTAGAAATGCCGCACCATGACGCGGTAGCAGATCAGTCCGAAGCTGGCCACGAAGAAATTGGTGGCAATGCCTGAGTTGGAGAGAAAGCCCTGTCCCTGCTCCTGGGCCAGCACCCCGATTACGAAATAGATGCAGGTGGCGATGGCATTCACCCCTACTAGCCGGAACATATCTTTCAGGTTGGAGTAGCGGATGATGCCGGCATAGCTGCGGAACAGCAGGAAGAGGACTGAGTTAACGCCTGCAACAACCGGGAGTATGAAGCCGATGTGCTCCAGTGCCCGGTGCAGGTCGAAATTATGGCGGATGATCCGCGACAGGAAGAGTGCGCCGATGACGCACAGCAGGTCAAGAATAAAAATCGCCCAGCGCGGCAGGGTCTTTAGTTGTTCGGACATTGGGGAGGTTCAAAGATAATGTTTTCAGGAATCCTTGTTTTGTTTAGTCGTTGATTTGTGTAGTTGTTTAGTTGTTGTTTTGTGTTTTCGTGTTTTT
>JAFAAT010000031.1 GCA_023426425.1 Bacteroidota bacterium
GAATTCGCAAGCCTTCGAGGCTGAAGCGTGTACAGTTTTTCATTGCGGGCAACAATTTTGACACTGTCCTGATAAGGCTGAATGTCTACAATCTGAGAAATGGCAAGCCATTTCAGAACCTGCTGGATCGACAAATTGTCACAGAACTTGTAAGACATCGAAAGGGATGGGTGGAGATAGATGTGGCTGATCATGAGATTCTGCTGGCTGCGCCTATCGTAATCGGGCTGGAATGGGTGGGACATTCTGTGAAAGGAACCGCACTGTACCTGCCACTTTCGTTTCCATCTCCGGGTGCAGTACATTTCTACCGCTTTGGAAGTATGAACAAGTGGAGACGGAACTATAATATGTCGGTGGCTATCGCAATCACTCTGGAAGAGGAGCACTGAAGGGATGGCGATGTAAACCTGCAGAAACCTATGTGCTTTCACAACAAGATGTAAACACGAGACCTTCATCGGGTGTAAAACTTCCGGAGACCTTGCGTTTTTCAATGGTCATTTTCCAGGTATGCCAGGCGTGGCCGATGTCGGTAATGTGCTGAATGCGGGTACTGATGGGTTATAAATGGAGGATGTGGCATTCGGTGATGTGCAGGGTTGTGGTGGTTTGGTGTAACAGGCTGGGGGTTAGGGTGTTTAGTCCTGGGTGGACGCTAGTCACTAATTATCAGGGCTTTGTCAGGGCTTTATCAGGGGGGCTATATGCGTCAGTTATGGGTCAGATATCGGTCAGATGTGCGTCAGATGTCGGTCAGTGGGACGGGAGAAAGTTTAAATGCAAAGCGGCAGGCTTTTTTGACGCAGTAGGTATTTTTGCTATTTTTAAACTGCAATATAGTAAAAAACTATGCCCAGAAAAAAGAAAAACAGGAGGAAACTGGGTCCCTGTCCGGACCCTGCGAATTACCATTTAGTGAGGCGAGGCGATGGCGTTTCTTATTGGCGGCGGAACCGAGAGCCAATCCCACTGAAGGGACAGACAGCATTGAATAACGAATCGTTGGGTCCTTTTAGCAGATTTCACAAGCATTTGCAGGAGAGGCTGGATTTATTCCTGCACAACATGACGACGAAGTGGTTGGTGAACAGGATGAATGGCGTATTGCTTCGGAGTATTCAGGGAGGTCATACTGCCAATATGGTGGCTTTTAGACGATTTGAGTTTGATCCATCTTCGCCTATTGAGAATGTGCTGCCGATGGGCAGGAGCAGGCTGTTCTGGCAAGAAGAACGCGGAGTATTTCATTTTGAAATTCCGAAGCAGGAAAGTGTGTTTAGATGGAGTTGGCCTGATGGAAAAATAGACAGGTATAAGATGGCGTTGATATCTGTTGCGGGGTTAGTTGGACAGGCGGAGACTACGGAAGTGAACTTTGACTATACCGACTGGATTTCTATGACCGATTATGGAGGGGTCATATCGCTGGAAGTGAAGGTGAATCCTGATGCGGACTATTGGCTCGTGATGCTGCGCCTTGAGATGTTTCAGGAAGGCTGGATGACAACGAGTGGTCCGAACTATGTGCGGATGGCTGTGCTGGCGGGTGCGGGGGAAATAGATAAAGATAAGCTGCGCTAAGGGAGGTTATTGAGTGTGATGAGGGAGACTGGAGGGATCAAAGCTCGGGAAAGCTATGTACTTTCACGGTAAGATGCAAACACGAGACCTTCGACTTGCTGTACTTATTGATGCAGATAATGTGCCCTCTGCAAACCTGAGGGAGATGCTGGCGGAGATTGCCAAATACGGCACCCCGACATTTAAGCGGATCTATGCAGACTGGACAAAGCCGCATGTGAACCGATGGAAGACGCTGCTCCTGGATAATGCAATAACACCTATACAGCAGTATAGCTATACTACCGGTAAGAACTCGACTGATTCTGCAATGATCATTGATGCGATGGACATCCTGTATACAGGCAGAGTGGATGGATTTTGCATTGTGTCGAGTGATAGCGATTTTACGCGACTAGCGCTGAGGCTGCGGGAGGCAGGGATGATGGTTATAGGTATGGGTGAGAACAAGACACCGTCTCCGTTTATTTCCGCCTGCGATAAATTTATTTACCTGGAGATCCTGGGTGCTGAGGAAGAGGAGGAAAGTGCTGAAAATGCGGACAACGAGAAACAAAAGGAAAGTGCCAGTATCCGGCAGGTGGATAAAAAGCTTCTGAGGAACATAACCTCGTCAATAACGGATCTTGCTGATGAGACGGGCTGGGTATTCCTTGGTGAATTGGGTAAGCTCTTGTTGAAAAAGCAACCCGATTTCGATCCGAGGAATTATGGATTCAAGAAGCTGTTGCATTTTATCAAGAGTCTGCACCAGTATGAAATTGATGAGCGGCTAACCGACAAAGGTAACGGCAATATCAGGCATGTATATGTAAGGCTAAAACAACCTAAGAAGGCAGCGCCACGCAAACAGTCGACGAAAAAAACTTCTCCCTAAGAACTGGCATGGAATTGCTTTGTTCTAATACAGATTGGGTGTGCTAAATCGGCAGGTGATGGATAGATGATGGTGTGGTAAGAGACCGATAGTAGAAACACCCGGATAAAAAAAGACTGCTCGCGCAGTCTTTTTTTATGGTTGAAGTAAAATTTCCAAAACCTGTTACTTACCTGCACAGGTACTGATAACTATAAGCCTCGCCGTTTACCGAGGCCTGATTCAGACGGCCAAGACTGTCGTATGCATAGGTGATGCCGGTGAAGCTTCTGAAATCCTTGACAAGGTTTTTTGTTTGGAACAGATTCACTCCGATTGTGGTCAGCAGATGATAGTTCGCGAAGTCGCCGTGTTCCCAGTTCTTGTCCAGGTAATAATTATAATTCAGAGGTCCGGCCGCCGAGGAGTGGGCGGTTACGTTGCCTGTTGACCAGTTGTAGACCACGGTGTCTGAAGAGCCGCCGGAGGTGGTTTTGAGTTCACGAGCAACGTGGTCGCCGGAGTATTCATAGTCGTATTGGGACCAGTCGGTTCCCTGAATATCCTCTTCGATTCTTATCCTTGTGACGCGCTTTGCAGAGTCCAGCGTGAGCACATTCTTTCCTGCAGCAAATCCATAGATCTTTTTGTTGATGGTAATCCTTCCGAAGATAGTATAGTCATAGATCAATTCCTGGGAGCCGACGCGGATGCGGGTGAGCCTGAACTGATCATCATAAAAGAAGGAGTCTACGGAGTTCTTGTTGTGGACGTATTGCAGTTTACATTCTCTGGAATCTACTGGTCTTTGTGGACCATCGTCGCTTTTTGTGCAGGCTGTCCAGCAAATAGCTGCTGCGAGCGCAGCAATGAGTAATCCGGGCTTATTCATAGAACCTAAAGTAAAGAATATTGACTTAGCTGCATTCTGCCAGAGGTCATGGGTATGCCATATGTTTCGCGGGGATGTGAGGCGGACAAATTCGAGACGACAATCGTGAAACGGCCAATTGTCCGTCTCTACGGTTTTATGAGGTTTACCCTTCCCAGCATTCCGTCCTTGTTATGAAGCAGGAGGAGATAGCTCCCTGGTGAGAGACTGCTGATATTCACCCTTCCGTGAGCATCAATGCTGGTCTGCATTACAGTTCTACCTGTGAGATCGACAATCTTAACCTGGGCATCCCGCGCTTCGGTTTCGATGGTTATGATGTTCTGTGCAGGATTGGGATGGGCTGCAAAGACTGGTAAGGACTGTATGCCACCAATGCTGTTTGTAGGAGGATTGATTGTCACTCTGTGCAGTGCAAGTACGACCTGGAAGATCCGGTCATTCAACAGACTATCCTGGTTGGTGAGTACAGAAATTCCTACGCCGCTGATCGTGTCGGCAAGATTTTCATTGATGAAGCCGAGGTTTGTGCCGCCGTGAGAGTAGATCCGGCGGCTGTTCGCAAACATTCTGAAGATGCCGAGTCCATAGCTGGTGGTACCACCGAGGGAGGGACCTTGCTTCATCTTAGCAAGTGATGCAGGAGTCAATATCTGACCAGTAATAAGTTTGCTCCAGAACTCAGCGTTGTCGGCTGCTGTGCTAACCATAGCACCGGCTGCTCCGGCCATACTAAACATTGCAATGTTCGAGTAGTTGTACTGTGCCATCAGGTCTTCCATGTAGATGCCGCTAAAGTTGTCGCTCCATACGTGCGGTATTGTAGCAGTAGGCGTCTCTGCAGGATACAACCATGTATTGTTCAGGCCTGCGGGTGTCAGAATTTCGTTGCGCAGGGCAGTTTCAAGTGGGAGACCGGTCACCTGTTCGATGATGAGGCCGAGCAAGAGGTAACCGCTATTCGAATAATTCCAACTGTCACCCGGTGCGAAATCAGCGGGACCAATAAACTGGAGTACTTCCTGTGGCTGCCAGACGCGGAAGAAGTCGGTAAGGAGGCTATCTTCGAAAGCAGGGTTATTGGTGAAACTGTTTACACCAGATGTGTGATTCAGGAGCTGACGGATGGTGATCTGTCCGCTCACGAAGGGGTGCTGTATCCAGGTGCCGATGGTATCTTCTACCGACAACTGATTTTGCTCTTCCAGTTTCAGAATCAGGGATGCGATGAAAGTTTTGGTATTGCTGCCGATGCCCAGTGCCATAGATGCGTCCAGGGGAACACCTGCCTGAGCTTCTCCGCGAACTCCCGTCCAGGTACCAAGTCCGGGTACGGTGACTGCAGCGGAGACACCCTTGATCTGGAAGAGGTTTGTCATACTGTCAAGGACTGTCTCCAGGCGGCTTGCGTAGGCTGCGGGGAATTGGGCCTTTAACTCTGAAACAGTTGTACAAAGTCCGAGAACAAGAAGGAGTATATTTTTTCTCATTAGGACAGATTTAAATGCGAACAATTATACAAAATAAACCTTTGACGTAAAAGCTTCGGGAGTGTAAGCTTTTTGACCTAAGAATGACCTGCAAATGTGAATTGGAACAGGGAAGGCAAAGCAGGAATGCGCCTTTCGTTTGCTGAAGTACCCAACCCGGATTAAGTGATCCGCTGACCTGTTCGTGGTTTTGTGATACGCGATTTATTGTTTCACAAAGTTACTTCTGCCGATTACTTCCTGTCCATGCTGCAGGATCAACTGGTAATAACCGGGCGACAGGGTGCTGATATTCACCTGCGTGACTGCTTTTTGCCGGAGAACCACGCGGCCCTGGGCGTCAAGGATAGTGAGTGTCATCGGAGATTTGCCCCCCATATGGATGTTCAATAAGTCAGTGGCAGGATTAGGATAAACTGCCACAAGTTCGGCAGGCTCTTGCACAAGGGTAGATGTTCCGAAACAGGTATAGCTGCCTGAGCAGACCGGATCGACCATGCTGGAGATCGGGGCGTAAGGGGTGTTGGACACATACTGGTTGTACTGTGTGTGACTCATAGCAGCAAGGCTTACAGGCACGCGATAATGTTTATTGGTATTGGTGTAGTTCGGTAGGGAGGTTGTGCGTGCGGTGTCGAGACAGTACTCCATCTTGTGATTTGTTCGGGCGATCATTCCTTCGCTGTTGCTCAGGAGAAAGCCGCAGTCATGTTGACTCATGCTTGTTATTCCGGCGTAATCGTTCATCGATTGATTGGGAATTGGCTTTACCTGGTGGTTTGTTTTCAACAGGCCAGCAGAGTCGTACACAAACACAGTATTCTGGTAGTAGGCGTCGTTGACTACCATCAGATCATCTTCATAACCTGCTGCTATCTGGACAATTCTTCCGCTTTTCTGCTGTTTTGCCCAGGCTATGTTGTAAGAAGGATCCAGTTTGACAAGTGTATGTTCCAGGCCGGCACTATGGGCGGAAAGAAAGTAGCTGCCGCTGGCGCTTCTGGCGAGTTGCATAAACTGATATTCACGGAAGCCGCCGAATGAGGAGGAGTCTACGCTGTAGTAAAATGCCTGTAGCGGATTTCCGGTGGTATCCAGTTCTGCAAGGAGTGGGCGATAGGGCGCCATGTTCTGAACCTCGGAAGTAAGGTAGTAGTATCCGGCGAGGAGGATTTTATCTCCGGTAAATAGAATATCGTTGAAGTGTAATACCGATGCCTGGCTACCACTCACACGAAGGAATTTACTCCAAACGATCTTGCCCTGAGTATTGAGTTTTGTCAGCACGGCATGGCAACTATCCGTCTGAACAATAT
>JAFAAT010000333.1 GCA_023426425.1 Bacteroidota bacterium
CTTCGTATTAGCAGCATTTGGATCTGCAATAGGTTCATGGTCAGGACCCGTCTGAAACCCCGTAGCAGAATCACCCGTAAATGTATCAGATGTCTCACTGTGCCGGTCATACCCGTTGTCAATACACGAAGCAAACACAAGTAGACATAAAAGCAGGACTCCTCTTAGATATTTCATCATTTTCATTTTCATATTCCGCTAAAACACTATGCCTGGCCAACTAATTGACCCGCCTAATACTCGCGCTGGTCTTAGCGAGGCAGACTAGCGCGAGCACTGGGAGGGTAGCCCCTACGGGGCATGAGATGTGTGATCGGGATGGTTGCTACAGAGCGGTAGCCCCTGACGGGGCAGACCTGCGCGAGGTGTAGGCGGGTAGCCAGGGGCACGAGGTATGTGCCCGGACGCTTGCTACAGAGCGGTTGTCCGCCGTGCACGATAAACGAGTTAATACCGGTCAATGCTATTCAGGCATCAACAACTAAAAACTGACTACTGCCCCCTGACTACTGCTCACTATTAAAGGCACAGTTCTTTTGCCTTTACTGAATTACTGCAGATTATGGCAACAACCGAATCTCGCTACCTATGGTGGCAAACCGGAGTTTTCTATCAAATTTATCCCAGATCCTTTCAAGACAGCAATGGCGATGGGGTGGGGGACCTCAAAGGCATTATCCAGCGACTCGATTATCTCAAATGGCTAGGTATAAAAGCCGTATGGATTTCTCCCATCTATCCTTCTCCCATGAAGGATTTCGGCTACGACATTTCCGACTATACAGGCATTCACCCGCTGTTCGGGACGATGGATGATTTCGACCTGCTATTGGAAGAGATCCACAAACGGGATATGAAACTAGTCCTCGACCTGGTGCCCAACCATACTTCAGACCAGCATCCCTGGTTTCTTGAATCCCGCTCTTCTAAAGACAACCCTAAGCGTGACTGGTATATCTGGAAAGATCCCCAGGAAGATGACAGCCCGCCTAATAACTGGCTGTCCGTTTTTGGCGGACCTGCCTGGGAATGGGATGAAACTACCCAACAGTTCTACTACCACGCCTTTCTCAAAGAACAACCCGACCTCAACTGGCGCAACCCTGAGGTCCGTGCTGCAATGATGGATGTCATGCGTTTCTGGCTCGACAAAGGTGTCGATGGGTTCCGGGTTGATGTCATGTGGCATATGATGAAGGATGAACAGTTCAGAGATAATCCTCCCAACCCCGACTATCAACCCGCCCAGGCTACGTACGAACAACTGCTCCCGGTCTATTCAACTGACCAGCCCGAGGTGCACGAAATAGTGCGCCTCATGCGCTCTGTGCTGGACGAATATGAAGAAAGGATGATGATCGGTGAGATTTACCTGCCCATTCACAAACTGGTAGTCTACTATGGTACAGAAAACGACGGCGCCCATCTTCCATTCAACTTTATGCTGATTTCAGCAGACTGGGACCCACGGAAGATGATCACTGCTATTGATGAATACGAAGGTGCATTACCAGTGGACGCCTGGCCTAACTGGGTGCTGGGAAACCACGACCAGCCCAGGATTACCAGCAGGGTAGGACTCATGCAGGCGCAGATAGGTGCTATGTTGCTACTAACGCTTCGCGGCACCCCCACCATTTACTACGGGGATGAAATTGGGATGAGAGATGTTCCAATTCCCTTTGAAGAGGTACATGATCCTCAGGGAATTAATATGCCGGATAAAAACCTGAGCCGCGACCCCGCAAGAACTCCCATGCAATGGGACAATAGTCAATATGCAGGCTTTTCTGTCACAAAACCCTGGCTCCGCCTGGACAAGGCTTTCAAGAGAGTGAATGTTGCTGCACAAAAAGACGATTCCTATTCCATGCTTACGCTTTACCGGCGCCTTATTCAGCTTCGCCAGTCTGAACCCTCACTCATGTATGGCAACTATCGTCCAATACATAACGAGAGCACAGCCATCGCGTACATTCGGGAAGCAGAAGGACACGACAGGTTTTTCGTACTACTGAACCTGGGACATGGCCCTTGTTATTTCCACGTAAAGAACCCGCGACTCAAAGGTACCATCGTACTCGCCACTTCACCTGAGCTGGAAGGCACTGAAATCGGAGACAGGATTAATCTGAGTGGTGATGAAGGGATGATAGTGCGTTTGCATGATTGATTTGTGAAACAGCATGAAAATGTCTCCCGGTGCATTGTGCGAAACTGATGCAGTTGTCATTTTGTAGTCTGGGTACCTGAAAAGGAAAAGCTATACCTCCTGCTTCCTGATCAGGAATACCCACTCGTCGCTATGTGATGATTCCAGCCCTTGGTGTATTCATCGTCACTATGTTACCTCAATTGAAACTTACACGCTCATTCAGTATCTTTGAACGAATGGGCCGCGCCCGGTCAGTATCTTCACTGACAATTTTGTTCTTGCGAAAACCGAAGATCCACCATTCCATGAAGTATCTGATTGTTTTTTTTGCGCTATTTATTTTTTCATCCTGTGATATCACGGAAAGAGAACGGCAAATTGAAGAACGCACCCGGCAACTCAATCTGAAGGAAGCCGAACTTCAGGTCCGCGAACAGGCACTAGCTACCAAAGAACAGGAACTGCTTGATCAGAAAAAGCAATTGGACAGCACAGCACAGGACACCACTTTTGTTTACCATCCGGAGGTAGTGGGCACCTGGTCTGTTAAGATGGAATGCACTGAAACCAGCTGTTCCGGTTCTGCAATCGGTGACACCAAACTGGAACAATGGTACATCAGCTACCATGATAAGCTGGTGATCGCAAAAGTGATGATGGGTAAGAAAGTAAGTCGCGTGTACACAGGCGACTTCAACGATAATATACTGGAGCTTACCTCTCAGAGTTTTGAGAACGATCCAAATAATACCACTATCATGCTCATCAGACTTCAGAAAACCGGCGACGGACTGATGGAAGGACAACGTCAGATCATTCGACCCGAAAACTGCAGAATTGTCTACTCGCTGAAAATGAGCAAGCAACAGGAACAATCCATACTTAACTAAAATCAACGCATGTCATTACTAGTTGCAGTATTGGATTTTTCCCTGCCTCTGAAGAACCCGGTGGTGATTTTCTCACTGGTGTTGTTCATTATTCTACTCGCACCCATCCTGCTCAATAAGCTAAAAGTCCCGGGGATCATCGGTCTTATTCTTGCCGGCATCCTCATCGGACCTTATGGCCTGAACCTGCTTCTGCGCGACAGCAGTATTGTGCTCTTTGGTACTGTGGGACTGCTATATATCATGTTCACTGCAGGCCTGGAGATCGACATGGAGGAGTTCAAAAAGAACACCGGGAAGAGTCTCGTCTTCGGTCTGTGCACTTTCCTGGTTCCGATGATTTTGGGCACACTCGCTGCTTATCACATTCTAGGCTTTACTTTTCTTTCGTCTCTATTGCTCGCAAGTATGTTTTCATCTCATACCCTGCTGGCATACCCCATAGCAAGCAAATACGGCATAGCGCGATCCCGATCTGTCACGTTAACCATCGGTGGTACCATCATCACAGATATCCTGGCACTTTTGGTGCTGGCAGCAGTGATTGGAATGACCAAGGGCGAAATCACTGCAGCTTTCTGGCTAAGGCTCCTGCTCTCTGCCACAGTATTCGGTGTCATCGTATTCTTTGTGTTCCCCGTCATAGCGCGGTTTTTCTTTAAGAAGGTGACAGATGATATCTCCCAATACATATTTGTACTGGCAATGGTGTTCCTTGGCTCCTTCCTCGCCGAGGTAGCAGGTCTGGAGGCTATCGTTGGAGCCTTCCTTTCCGGTCTGACTCTTAACAGGTTCATCCCACATTCCTCCGCACTCATGAACAGGATCGAGTTTGTAGGGAATGCCATTTTTATACCATTCTTCCTCATAGGGGTGGGAATGTTGATCGACTTCAACGTACTCTTCAAAGGTTTGGAAGCGCTAAAAGTGGCAGCGGTAATGATCGTGCTTGCTATTGCTTCCAAATTCATTGCAGCCTGGTTTACACAGAAATCCTTCAGACTAAGCGCAGTTGAACGTCAGCTGATTTTCGGACTCAGTAATGCAAGGGTAGGTGCCACCCTTGCAATTGTACTCGTGGGTTATAACTTCATCGTCACGGAAACTGCAGCGGGTGAACCCATTCGTCTCCTCAGTGAGGATGTGCTGAATGGTACCATCCTCATGATTCTGGTCACTTGCACCATTTCTTCTTTCACCACAGAGAAAGCATCCCGGAAACTTGCCATCAGGGAAGGTGCCAATACCAAACCAGAAGACCTGGGCGCAGAAAGGATCCTGGTTTCTCTTGCCTACCCGGAAACTGTCAATGAGCTTGTGGATCTCGCACTCACCCTCAAGCCACACAAGTCAAAAGCTCCTGTCTATGCACTACACGTAATCAGCGAGCAGGAAACAGAGGAAAAGAATCATTCTGAACAGAAAAAGATGCTCGAACACGCAATTAAAAGGGGCGCTTCCTCTGATCAGCAAATCACACCTATCAGCAGGTTTGACATCAATATCAGCCATGGTATCATCTATACCATCAAAGAACATGACATCACAGATCTGATTATAGGACTTCATCATAAGGCGGATTCTACGAACTTCCTGGGTCCAGTCGTTGAAGATGTGGTTCATAAGACATTTGGTTCAATCTATCTGTACAAAGCCGCTCAGCCGCTGAATACGCTAAAGAGAATGGTGATCCTGATTCCGCCTAGGGCAGAATACGAAAAAGGCTTTGTTAAGTGGTTTGACAAGATGTATAACATTGCTAAAGAAACCGGCTTTGGATTGTCCATCTACGCCGGAAAACGCACCATTGAAAAGATCACCCGGCTGAATGCCACCAAAGAAGCTCCGATACAAATCGCCTTTCATGAGTTCACCAACTGGGATGAATTCCTGATCTTCTCCCGTGAGGTGAAAGAGAACGATCTGTTTATCATCGTGGGTTCGCGCCGTGGCTACCTGTCCTACATGAATGAGTTTGAGAAAGTATCTTCCTACCTCACGAAATACTTTACTCAAAACAGCTTCATGATTATCTATCCAGAACAGTATGAAGGTGAGGAACATAAAAAAGGATTGCTGAGTATTGTGTCGTCCTGAGAAACTTGTGTATGAGAAACTTATTGTGTTGTGTATTGTGCTTCCTTTATCCACAAATCGTTGACGGGCAACTCCTGAAGGTTCCCGACGTGATAAGCCTTGACTCCCTTCGCCTGGTCGGTGCTGTTCAGTACCTGGAGGAAACAGAATCACAAATTGTCGGCTCCGACACTACTCCAGTCCGGCAGAGGTTACTGGAATTTGATGAATCGGGAAAAGCGAAAAGGTCACAGATCCGCACTGAACTACAGGAGAAAAAGCCAAAGACTCAGGCCAGGCATTTTGTCTTCGAAGGGAATCTTTTAAATGCTTCAGTAAGCCACGAGAACGGCAAAAGACTTGACTCAGCTTTATTTCAATACAATCATGCTGGCCGCATCCGCAGAAGTATCCATTACGACTACAAAGATCAACCATATAAACGCGCCCTATTCAGCTACAATGGGAAAGGACAGTTGATTTCAATCAGGGAGAAAGATGGCACAAACCGCCTGATGGAAATGACAAGGCTAGAGTACAGGAATGACACCCTTACGCAGGCTGCAGTTTATGACCAGCAGATGAGGTTCGTATCCAAAGAGGTTTATGTTACAGAAGAACAGCCCGATGGAAGACTGCAGAAGATGACATTCTCGTACAACCACCCGGATACTTGTACCGGGATGATTAGTTCTCTGTTTGATGCTCACGGCAATGTCGTGGAGTACACCGTGGCTGATGAAGAAAGGCGGGTGATAGAGAATGTT
>JAFAAT010000228.1 GCA_023426425.1 Bacteroidota bacterium
ACACCACACCCATACTCACTCAAAGGGAACAGGAGATTTTAAAGCTTATTGCGGCAGAGTATACCAGCCACCAGATCGCAAAGAAGCTATTTCTAAGTCACAGAACCATTGAGAGCCATCGCCTGAATCTCCTGATCAAACTGGGTGTAAAAAACGTAGCAGGACTGGTGAGAAAAGCCATACAGCTGAAGATTCTGAAATAGAAGTTTAGAAAAAAAGGAACAGTCACTTAAAAAAAAGTCGCTACCATTTAGAAGTTTACAAGGTATAGGAAATGAAAACGCCGTTAGCTTCATGGAGAAACGGTTGAATACAAAAATTAAAAATCAGACCTTATGAATAACGCACTCCTTGCTGTAGTTTGCCTCTTACTTAGTCTGCAATCTACCGGGCAGCCCGCCTCCGGACTCGCACCTGATTTCACCCTAAGAGATCTCAACGGCAACTGGCATTCACTCTATGACTACCTCGACCAGGGAAAAACAGTTTTCATCGAATTTTCAGCTGCGTGGTGTCAACCTTGCTGGAACTTTCACAACAGTGGTACATTCAAAGATCTCTACCAGCAACATGGCCCCGCAGGCTACCCGGGAGTAAATGCCAACACGACGGATGATGTAATGGTTTTCTTTATCGAGGGCGAACCAGACAACACGGTGCAGCAGCTATACGGTGTGCAGGGCACCGGGTCTTCTCAGACTACCATGGGTAATTGGGTCTCGGGGACTCCATTCCCCATTATCGATACAAATGCAGCAATGACGAACGCCCTGATGAATGCGTGGGGCGTGGGTAGCTTCCCTACTATTATGATGATCTGCCGCGACAGGTTGGTTTACAAGTACTCGCAACAACCGGCCTCGCAGCTATATTCCGCAGTGCAGTTTACCTGTCCCGCCTACCCACCAGCTGCAACTGTGGATGCGAAAGCAGTATATTATAGAGGGCATGACTACTTTTTCTGCAATCCTGCTCCGGAGTTGCGTTTTCAAAACTATAGCACAAATACACTCAATTCAGCAACCATTAGGATATTCAACAACAGCACCCAGGTGCACAGCTATAATTGGAACGGAAATCTTGCACCTTATCAAATTGCAGATGTAATGCTGCCGCCGTTTGCCGTAAGCCTCTATAGTGGCTACCGGTTTGAAATAGACGCTGCGGGTGATGTACAGCCTGCCAATAATAAAAGCAGGGATTCCTTGTTTTGGGTATACAGCGCAGGAAATGCAGAATCCTTGCCTGTCAGTCATGACTTTGACTATTCCCCATTAATGCCACACAAGTTCAGAGCATCGGATTTTGGTACACAGCCGACGAGCAGCAGCTTCAACACTACGCCTGTAGTTTATGTAAAGGGCGTAAACGGACAGAATACACGGGCAATGCGATTTAGAAACAGGCTTGCATGGTGGTATGAGCAGCAGGATCTAATTGCCGGGAACTATGATCTGCAGACAGCCGGCAGTGTTTTGCTGGAGTTTGATGTTGCATTTGCTCAGTATGATGGTAATGAAAAAGACACTATGGAAGTGCTGCTGTCAAACGACTGTGGGCAGAGCTGGCAAACCGCCTGGCTAAAATCAGGTGCTGATCTTGCTACACATCCTCCCGTGGGTAATTTCACAGATTTTTATCCACAGGCCGCCTCCCACTGGAGACATGAAATTGTAGACCTTACACCCTACAAAGGTCCAAACACCATTGTCATGTTCAAGATGCGTTGTAACAAGGGGAATGATGCCTGGGTCGACAACATTGAGATCCACCAGACCAACAATATTACTGCACCGGGTTTCACCGGAAGCTTTTCTCTGTTTCCTAACCCGGCGAATGATCGTACGCAGTTAACGGTCGAAGTTCCGAAATCGTCAAAAGCTGAGGTAGTCATAAGCAGTGCAGATGGAAGAGTAGTTTCAATTACAAAAGAAATTTCATTAACGGCAGGAACAAATAACATAGGCATACCTGTAAACTCGCTTCCTGCCGGAGTTTATTTACTAACCCTGACAACAGACGGTCAGGCCAGAACCTTGAAATTGCTCGTCGGTGGTGCACAGTGATCGTGATAGGTAAAAAATAAGGCCTCAGGGAAGCCTCATCTGTTTGGTGGGAGAGTACTGCAGGGGGTAATAATCCCTACCTTCCTGCCGTGCCGGCTTGTTCCATTGATTGCTTGTCTTTACGACTGTCTTCTAACGGTTTCAGATTCGCTGTTTGGACACTCCTCTCCCAGTCAATGGCCTGCTTCTCTGGGGTTAGCTTCTGGCTAGAGTCTAGCTAGCGTCTAGTTAGCGTCTAGTAAGCGTCTAACAAGCGTCTAGTAATCCCGCATAAACGGGTTTTCGAAGACAGTGGTATTATTCCTTTTGGATATATGAGCCAGTTTCTCAAACTGAGTGGTTTATGTTGTCGTAGTACAGCTAGGTGAGTTTTGTGACTGTGATCCTAAAACAGCAAATGAGGCCGGGAGGCCTCATTTGCTGTCAATGAAGTAAAAACTTTTAATCCCTTCTGCCGCCAAACAAACGAAGCAGGAACAGGAACAGGTTGATAAAGTCGAGATAGAGGGTAAGGGCACCCATAATAGCAAGCTTTTTTACATCTGCTGCTGCAGTGCCTTCGAATTCTATACCAGCACCAATGCGTTTTAGCTTTTGTACATCATATGCAGTGAGACCAGTAAAGACCATCACGCCGATAAAGCTGATGATGTAGTCCATAGTATCGCTCTGCATGAACATGTTTACAATCATGGCAATAACGATTCCTATCAGTCCCATGGTCATAATCCTTCCAAATCCAGTTAGGTCTTTATTGGTGGTGTATCCCATGACAGCCATGGTGCCGAACATCGCAGAGGCTGAAATAAAACAGGTGAGCACAGAACTGGCAGTGTACGCAAGCAAGGTAAAGGTGAGGCTCACTCCCATGAGGGTGGCAAACAGCAGGAACAGCCCTATGATGGCAGGCGCACTGAGACGTGCAAAGCCCATAGACATGATCAGAACAAACCCCAGCGGTGAAAGCATCACGATCCATCCCAGAATGTTAAGTCCACCCTCTGGCTTTACCAGGTAGTCGATCAAAAGGTGCACATTCATGGAAAAGTAGAGGGACACAGCTGCAGAAATGCCAAGCGCCACGAACATCCAAAGGAAGACGTTTGCCATGAAGGACTTGGAAATTGTGCCTGCACCGGTATTTTCTACCACATTGGCACCAAAGATCTGGTGCTGATTTTCATTATTCATAAGTAGTATCGATTGTGTACTAAAAATAAGAAGGTTTGCGCAAAGATGCCTATGAAAAAACCGGATCAGGTAATGGCAACCACCTGATCCGGTATATTTTAACAGTGGCTGTTATTTAGTCTGCCTGATGAAACGGATAACGGTAGTCAGTCACCGGAACATAGGTTTCCTTGATGGTCCTGGCGCTCAGCCAGCGATACAAATTCAGCATAGAGCCGGCCTTATCGTTGGTTCCTGAGGCGCGTGCACCACCGAATGGTTGTTGGCCAACCACAGCGCCGGTAGGCTTGTCGTTGATGTAGAAGTTTCCGGCACTGTCAATGAGTTTGCGGGTCATTACTTCCAGTGCATAACGATCCTGAGCGAAGATGGCACCTGTCAGCGCGTAGCCGGAAGTGCGGTCTACTGTA
The DNA here is from genome assembly GCA_023426425.1 of Bacteroidota bacterium. Classification (GTDB taxonomy): domain Bacteria; phylum Bacteroidota; class Bacteroidia; order Chitinophagales; family Chitinophagaceae; genus JAFIGV01. Next base: position 3,668 of record JAFAAT010000228.1, read on the forward strand.
TCCAGCAAGCTCTCCCACTGGTCTGCTTCGTAGGTATGGATGGTGAGCACGGGTCCAAACAACTCCTCACACATGGTGACATAGTTCGGGTCTGTAGTTTCGATGATTGTAGGTTCAATAAACCAGCCCTTGCTCTTGTCGTAGTGGCCACCGCAGATGATCTTAGCCTTACCGTTGCTCTCTTTTACTGCGTCAATGTATTTCGTCAGGCTGTTGAATGATTTCTCATCTATAACTGCATTCACGAAGTTGGTGAAATCATCTACAGGACCCATTTTCATGGTTTTGACTTCTGCCACCAGCTTTTCCTTAATGTACTCAGCCAGGTTGGAAGGGAGGTAAGCGCGGGATGCGGCAGAACATTTCTGACCCTGGTATTCGAAAGCGCCTCTAGCAAGGTTAGCTACTACACTGTCCGCATTTGCTGTGGGGTGTGCAAATACGAAGTCCTTACCACCTGTTTCGCCTACTATGCGTGGATAGGTCTTGTATTTATGAATGTTGTTGCCGATGCTCTTCCACATGTTTTGGAACACACCTGTTGATCCCGTAAAGTGGACGCCGGTGAAGTCAGGGTGGTCGAAACAAACCTGTCCAACAGTAGGACCGTCAGTGTAGATCAGGTTGATTACGCCGTCTGGCAGACCCGCCTCGCGAAGTATCTCCATGAAGACACTTGCCGAGTAAATCTGAGTGTTGGCAGGTTTCCAGACTACAACATTGCCACACATCGCTGGTGCTGTTGGCAGGTTGCCACCGATGGCCGTAAAGTTGAAAGGAGTAACAGCCAGTACAAAACCTTCAAGCGGACGATACTCCATCCGGTTGTGGAAGCCCTGTGGGGAGAGCGGTTGTTGCTTATAAATTTCTGTAAGGAAGTAGACATTGAAGCGCAGGAAGTCGATCAGCTCACAGGCAGCGTCAATCTCAGCCTGGTAGGCGTTCTTGCTCTGGCCGAGCATAGTTGCCGCGTTCATGCGGTAGCGGTATTTGGTAGCCAGCAACTCTGCGGCTTTCATAAACACTGCTGCGCGATGCTCCCATGGAGTTTCAGACCATTGCTTACGGGCAGCAAGTGAGGCAGCGATGGCCTGGCGTACATGCTCTTCGCTTCCGGCATGGAAATTAGCCAGAACGTGTGCCGTTTCATGAGGGGGGCGAATCTCTTTGGTGTTGCCGGTTCTTACTTCGGCACCACCGATATACATAGGAATGTCGCGGGTTTCAGATTTAAGGTCTTTAATGGCCTGTTGCAAAGCTTTGCGTTCAGGAGAACCCGGAGCATAGTTCAGAACCGGCTCGTTCTTTGGCTCAGCGTAATGGAAATAAGCATTATGCATATGGATGAATGATTTTTTCGAATGGCGCAAAGGTAGTATTAATGTCTAAACCCCATCCTTTGGGCGCGCATGAAACTGCCAGTCGATGCGG
>JAFAAT010000236.1 GCA_023426425.1 Bacteroidota bacterium
AATTACAAATACCAAATGAGCCCTCTGCACCTGATAGTCCATCGTCAACTCCGCGATACCTGTAAACCATTCCATTTCTGACGAGGTTTTTCTTCAGCAGGGCCAGCGTGTTTGTCATTCTATCAGAAGCGGCTTCACAGTAGCCCACGAGCGGGAATGTAAGGCAACTTGCATCGACTGTCCGGCCATCAAAGCTCCTGGTGTAGCTACCCAGTTCATGGTGATACCCACGGTTTTCGATTGTCGACTTAATCGATTCAGCGGTTGCCTTGAACCGCGCCAGTGTTTTTTCTTCCATCTTCAGGGTAGCAGCAAGCTTTTGGAGCCGGTCCAATCCCACCCAGGCCATAACTTTAGAATGCGTGTGATGGAGTCTTTCAGACCTGATCTCCCAGATCCCGGAATCAGGTTGCTGCCATAAATGACAGATCATCTTTCCAAGGCCAATGAGAAAATGTTTCATATCAGCTTCAACGACTGGCTTTACTTTGATGAACGTATACAAAGCATCAATCACCTCACCATACACATCGAGCTGAAACTGGCCGTCGGCTGCATTACCTATTCGTACGGGTTTAGAATTTTGGAAACCGGCAAGCCAACCCAGGGTCTTTTCCTGAATGGTGGCATTGCCGAATACTGAGTAGACCACCTGTAGCCGAGGCTTTGTAAGTTGTGTGGCGTGAAGTATCCAGTAGGAATAGGCCTCAGCCTCCTGATAGAAGCCAAGTTTAACCAGGGCTCTTAATGTAAATGAAGCATCGCGTAGCCAGCAGTATCTGTAGTCCCAATTCCTGTTGCCGCCCTCTTCTTCGGGCAAAGAGGTGGTAGGAGCTGCAATTATGGCGCCGGAGGGAGCGTGACTAAGCAACTTCAATGTCAGTATACTTCTGACGACATGTGCTTTCGCATATCCTTGATAATTGCAGCCGCTAATCCAGTCCTGCCAGAAGCGTGTTGTTTGGCGGAGGCGGATTGCTGCACCGGATTCAAGTTCAGGAAGTATTATGGGATCGGGAGAAGTATAGGAAAGTGAAAAGAATGCCTGTTCTCCCGCCGTTAGAGAAAAAACGGCATAAGCACGGTCATCATTGACTGTAATCCGGTTGTGCCGCAATGTAGTAAGAAGCACAAGGTGCTGGGCTTTCCAGATGAAATGGATACCGTGCGGACCGGAATCCCGGAGTTTGCCAGGATGCCTGCCATACCCGGCCCGTGGAACAAACTCCATTTTGAGTGTCATCTTTCCCGAAAGGCATTCAACCCTGCGGAGTATTTCATGGTCCGGGTGCAGATTCCGAGCCTTTTCTTCATCAGTTAGCGCTACAAAGGCATCGGTGACACAGCATTCTCCCTCCGTGCTACGGAATGTGGTGGTCAACACGTTGGTTTCGGAAATATATTCCTGAAGGCCAGAATAATCTTCTAGCGGAGCAATTCTAAAGAAGCCACCGCGCTCCGGGTCGAGTAAAGCCGCAAAGACGGCGGGAGAATCAAACTCAGGTAAGCAGCACCAGTCGATTGAGCCGTGTCTGCTGACCAATGCTACTGACCTGGAGTTACCAATGATTGAATAGTCGGTGATTGCACATGGCACCATGTAAAGCAGCTTAGCTCGTCGCAGTTTAGGTTTAATGACGCTGTGCGCTACAAAGCAGGTAAAGCACATAGGCCGCAATGGCCATTACAGCGTCGCGAACCGCTACATCAAGGAAACTGCCCAGGATCAGCAGGTTGATGACGATTCCCACGAGCCAAAGCGACACCACCAGACTTCCTATTCTCGGTTTGGCAAGTACCAGTATTCCCGCGATGATCTCAATAACGCCCACGATGAGCATAAAGGTACTGGCCGATAAAGGCAGAATATCCGTGACGACAGGAGCCAGGTATTTGTCCCAGTCTGCAAGCAGGTGCATAAATTTGTCTGCACCCGCAACAATTGGTACAAGTCCGAACGTCCATTTAAGGATGGTCCTTGCAAGTTCAATCTTAGAAGTAGCTGAGGCGGCATCTGATGCGCCCTGGTAGGTTGAAGTGATTGCACTCATGGTTTCTTTTTTCTCATTAGATGGCCATAGAACAGAAAGGTTACATTCCAGGAGTGTATTTCAGATCAGTACTTCTTACAGCTTCAGATCGCTGCCAGAACCTTGGCGACGATTCTATCGCAGCGGCTGAGATGGAAGTTGAAGACCAGGTCATTTTTATAGTACCCGGACAAATTCTTTCTCAGCATTGTTTTTGCCCTGTTCAGTCTGACCTTCACATTGCTTTCCGTGATGGCAAGTGCTTCAATGGTTTCATTTACAGACATACCCTCTACCTCGCGCATTACGAAGACTACCCGGTATTTTTCGGGAAGCGCCAACAGAGAGTCTTCCAGCATGGCGGCCAGTTCTTTATTGAGTACCATCTGCATAGGGGTTTTTAAACCCTGCCTGCGAATACTTGTCTGATTCTCCATAACTGAAACATTATCAAGAGCGGTTTCCATTTTTCTTCGCGATTTCTTCTGATGGGCGAGGCACTCATTGACCATAATCCTGATTACCCAGGTGCCAAAACTCGCTCTCATTTCAAATTTTGCAAGATTCTGGTAGGCCTTGATATAGCTATTCTGCATCAGGTCCTCCACCTCATCTTTGTCTTTGACGATGGACATGCCGACCCGGTACATTCTTGAATTATACTTTCGGATCAGGAGTTCAAACATATTCTTGTCGCCAGCGAGAATGGCATGGACAATTTCATTATCACTCAACGTGGTCACTGCATTTTCCATCATGATATTAGACGTTAGTTGGTTTTAAAAGTTACAAATTATCTGTCAATCTTTCAGTTCAGTAATCTCGCGAGGTCTCTTGCTTTTGGCGCGAGAATATTGTTTTCCAGGTGCATGTGGAACAAAAGGTCTTCATGAAATTCCCTCAGACTCCTACAACAAATCTCGAAACTCTGGTCGTGGTCTGAAGGTGCACTGTAGTGCCCTGTCAGCTTTGAAATGTGGTTAAAGCACTCACTCAGGTTGTTGTGTTCCAATAAAATTGCTTCCATTTTGCCGAGGGAAATTGCTGCGCGAAAGACGCGTTTGCTCTTTCCTTCCTTTGCCAGAAGTGTTCTGACCATAGGAAACAGACATTGCTCCTCTTCCCTCAGGTGAAATGAAAGTTCCCTGGATCCATGACAAAACAGTTCTGCAACCCCGATCATTTCCGTACGCCAGGCCCAGCCCTTCTGTTTGTATTGATCAAGCCAGATCTGAATCTGGAACATTTTCTCGATGGCATACCGGTGGTGGATCTTTTCGAGGTATCTGAGGAGCAATTCCAAAGGCCAGGTCTCGAAATCAACACCTTTGCGGCTTCCATCATTAAGGATGGCAAGCACTTCAACTGTTACCTGCTCACAATCCACCTGAAGTGCTTCACATGCAGATTTAAGACTTGTTTCTGTATAAGAGAAATCAAGGCCGTACTTGTGGAATACCGCGGAAGCTTTATAGTTGCTCATTGCCAGAAGCGTACCTATTGTTTTCTGAGAAACATTAAGTGCAGTAAGCCTGGGTTCCGTTAAACCCTGATCTGATATGTTCATTTGGCGGTGAGTTTGGTAAGGTAATCCCTGATAAAGAAGTTTTTCTCTTTCTGTTTGTATTGTACAATGAACCTTGGGTGGGCAAGTGGGATAAGGTGTTCGAAGAGATTCAACTCATTGTTTAGCAGTCGCAACATCCGGAAGTTTGCACCAGTGCCCAGGCAATAACAGGTTTGCTGTGGGCCTACGATGTCTATCTGTTTCTGAAGATTCCAGATGATGAAAGGCTTTGCAGCTTCGAATAGTTCGGGGGTGTCGTAATAGTTTGCATTTACGGTTCGGCCGTTTTCCTTTTGCCTTATCAGACCGAGCGGACAGATAGAATGGATATAGACTTGCGAATAGAAGGACTCCACTCCGCCGAATTCGCTAATCATTTCATAGACGAACACAGAGGAGGGTTCATGAAATAGCTTTCCATCATAGGGGATGCCACATTCGTCTATCAGCCACTTGGGGTCAGTGAAAGGCACGCCGGAAACTCCCGCTCCGAATCGT
>JAFAAT010000237.1 GCA_023426425.1 Bacteroidota bacterium
GTCTCTATCTGTGGTGGGCGTTAGTAAATTGCGTGGACATGACCTTAGTACGAGAGGACCGGGTCGTATATACCGCTGGTGTATCTGTTGTGCCGCCAGGTGCAGTGCAGAGTAGCTATGTATAGCCAGGATAAGCGCTGAAAGCATCTAAGCGCGAAACCTTCCACAAGATGAGTTTACTTTTAAGGGTCGTCAGAGACGATGACGTTGATAGGCTGCAGATGTAAAGGTGGTAACATCAAAGTCGAGCAGTACTAATTACCCGTAAGCTTTAACTTTATTATTATCACGTAAGAATTGCTTTCACCCAATATGTCACCTTATTTTTCGGTAACGTTGAAGGAGTCAATAACAGGTTGTATACAAATACTCACCTAAACAACTCCACAAATCAACAACCATAAGTTCTTATGGTGGTATTGCCGAGGGTGTTCACCTCTTCCCATTCCGAACAGAGAAGTTAAGCCCCTCATGGCCGATGGTACTGCACAACAATGCGGGAGAGTAGGTAGCTGCCATATTCATTCAAACGCCTCAGAGTAATCTGGGGCGTTTTTGTTTTCAAAAGTTAAGGCCCTCAAGCCGAAGGTACTGCACAATCCCGCAGCTGCGGGACGGGAGAGTAGGTATCCCGAAGCTTCGGAAGCCATATTCATTCAAAAGCCTCACAGAAATCCAGGGCATTTTTGTTTTTAGATACATTCCTCCTTTTGTGAAGCAACAACCTCACTCGACTCTGAAAGTGTCATTTTTCTGTACCTGAAGTCTTGCTAGATCGATCGACCACACTTCCTGGCTGCGCGCTCCTTTAATTCCTCTGCAACTTCAATAGGATTCACCTGGGCAATGCAGCTGCATGCAAAACTGTTCTTTCTGCAATCGGAACAGTCGCGGTCCAGGACAAAGTATTTGGACCTGATGCCGATAGGAGCCCAGCGACCGGGATGCATAGGCCGGATCGGTGGGTAGATGCCTAATGCATCTTTACCTAAGGACGCGGCAATGTGTAAAGGACCGGTACTGTTTGCTATGAGTCCGTCACAGTGGTCGATGAAGCTGATGAAGTCTTCGAGCTTCATAATGCCGGTAATGTCGGTGACTTTGTTGGCTGCCTGCTCAAAGAAGCCATGCAGGAGTTCTCGTTCGGTACTGGTACCGGAGATGAAAATTTTAAAACCGGATGGTTCAAGGAGGTCGATTAGGGTGAGGAAATTTTTAAGTCCCCATTCTCTTGCACTACCCTGAGATTTGGGGTGGAGGATAAGATTGTACTTTTCCGGATCTATCAACTTTAGGAATTCCTGGGGGAGGGGCTTGATTTGATCGAGGTAGTTTGTTTTTCTTAGCTCATCTAAGGAGAACTCCTGATCGATATCAAAAGGTTTCAGGAGCTTTAGATTAAGTTGAGCTTCGTGGAGTTCAGAGTTCTTGCGGCTTAGTTTGACCAGCTTGTTACATGTTGTAAGGTGAAACAAACGGTTGGTGGTGCCTATTCTTACTGGTATTCTTAGTTCCCTGGCTCTCTTGGCTATTTCAGCAACGGGAAAAACATGGATTATTGCTTCCACATCGGATCCTGATATTGTAACGGGCTCCCGGAGAAATTCATTTATTTCGATAAACTGGTCTACGTAGCTGCAGGCTTCGATGATGGGTCTGGTGTATTCTTTCCCAAGAAAGGCAATATTGGTTTCGGGAAAATGATTTTTGAGGACTTTGGCGACCGGCAGCGTGAGAATCACGTCTCCTATGCTGTCGGTTCTGCTGATGATGATGTTCTTTGGTGGGTTCAAAACTGCTTTCCTGCTTTTTTCATCTGTGAGTACTGGCGAATCTTGCTGTACTTGACAAAGGTAGCAAAGGCAGAGAGCTTGCATACCAGGTAGCCAGCATAGCCATCGAGAATGCCTAATTTGATAATGTAGTCAGTAAAGAACTTCCATTTGGGCCTGAACCATACATCCAGAATAGTTGAGGTCTTTCCCTGGCTGACCGCTCTGCGGGAAAGGATCTCTGAGAACTTTTCGATTTGTTTCAGGTGGTCTGAAATAGAATAGTAGCTGTAGTGAAGTAAATCTCCTTTCAGAATGCCAACAGAAGCTGCGTTATCATGAGCTTCCCAGTACTCGTGAATCTGTTCTCCTTTCCAGGCACCCTTTGTGCGGTTGTAGAGGCGAATCTTCTTATCAGGGTACCAGCCGCAATGTCTTATCCAGGAGCCACAGTAGTTGGTAAGCCTGGTGCAGAACCAGGCGTCTTTTTCCGATGATTGTTTTAGCTGCTGAATGCTTTGTAAGAGTTCATCAGATAAGGCCTCGTCTGCATCGATAGATAGTATCCAGTCGTTTGAGGCCTGCTGAGTAGCAAAATTCTTTTGATCTACATATCCGAGGAAAGGCTGGATAACAACTTTGGCGCCATGACGAGTAGCAATAGCTACAGTTGCATCTGTAGATGCACTGTCGACAACGACGATTTCATCTGCAATCGGTTTTACAGATTGCAGGCACCTATCGAGGTTTCGTTCTTCGTTGAGTGTGATAACAACTACGCTAAGGCGTAACATTGATCGGAGTTTTCAGTTGAACCAGCCGGGGCTCAAAGGTATAGCTTTAAGCAGAAGTAGGCGAGTTCATGATTTCTTAGGATTTGCGTTACTGTAGAGTTCCAGCTAACGTTCCCGTAACATGGAATTCATCTGTGCATAACATTGCCGTAAGACATCGATAACATTGGAAGGAGAGTTTTGCATAAAAATAAGCAAACATGCGTGTTCTTACAATGTTCCTGGCAATGGTGCTGATGAGTGTACAAGCACTGGCGGGAAAGATCAACGGAAAGGTGGTGGACGAAAAGTCAGGAGAGGCGATCATAGGGGCTATGGTCGTGGTTAAAGGGACGGGAATTGGTGCGGCTACTGACGTTGATGGTGGCTATACAATTGAAGTGTCACCGGGCACCTATGCTCTCGAAGTAAACTATATCGGATACCAGAGTAAGGAAATAGATGGTGTGGTGGTGACAGAAGGAACACCAGTGACTGTGCAGGTGGTGTTGGCTGAGGCAAGTGGTACTACACTTCAGGAAGTAGTGGTAAGGTCTTCACTGAATAAGGAAAACATCTCAGCACTCTATGTACTGCAGAAGAACAACGTGTCAGTATCCAGCGGAATCTCTGCAGATCTGATCAAACGTTCGCCAGACAGGAATACTGGTGAGGTGCTGAAGCGTGTTAGTGGTGCCAGTATCCGGGAGGGCAAGTTTGTTGTTATCCGCGGATTGAGTGAAAGGTACAATGCATCAATGATTAATGGTGCGCAGATGCAGAGCACTGAACCGGACAAGAAAGCTTTTTCGTATGATGTAATTCCTTCTAACCTGATTGACAATATCGTTATTAATAAGACTGCGTCTGCGGATATGCCTGGTGATTTTGCTGGTGGTGTAGTTCAGGTGCTTACGAAAGACGTACCAGACAGGAACTTTTTCAATGTGGGCATTGGACTGGGATACAATACCCAAACGACATTTAAAGATTTTGTAAGTACAGAAAGATCAGGTTTGCAAATGGCTGGATTTACAAGGCCGGATGATGCGCTGCCTTCTTCATTTGGTGTGAACAGCCAGGACTACGTGACTCAGACACCTTCCGCACAGGCTGAAGCTGCTAAGCAACTTGGTAACAAATATCAGGAACAAAGGATGACAGCGATGCCGAACACAAGTTTGCAGTTGTCGGTGGGTGATGCCAGACATGTGGGTAGAGGAAAGCTGGGATCTGTGGTTGGTGTTGTGTATCGCAACAGCTATACCACTGTGCGCGATCTACAAAGAGGAACTTTTCTTCATGATGGAGTATTTAATTCGGGAAGCAGTGAAACCTCGTACAGGAGCAGTTCCACACTATCCGGGCTGGCCAACTTTTCTTACCTGATTGGAAAGAGCAAGATTTCGTTCAGAAACATATTCAATACTATTGATGAACATAACTATTATCAAAGGGCGGGTTCCTCTGTGAGTTCTTCGCAGGAATTCAGGTTGTATTCAACTGTGCCATCCAACAGGAGGCTTTATAGTAGCCAGGTTGAAGGTGATCATGCATTGGGCGAGCGGAATGTGAAGCTTTACTGGAATCTTAACTATGCCAGTCTAAATGCGAAGCAAAACGATCTCAGGACTGCGTTCTTCAGCAGGAACGGAACAGTGAATGAGGGTAGGGTGGTTTCTGATGGCAGTGTGCCTTTTGAATTGGTGGACCGTAACAGCAGAAGGTTCTTTACGGATTTGAAGGACAGGAGCTATGGTGGCAATTTCCATTACCT
>JAFAAT010000247.1 GCA_023426425.1 Bacteroidota bacterium
CGTTTATGCGGGATTACTAGACGCTTACTAGACGCTTACTAGACGCTAGCTAGACGCTAGCCAGACACTAGCCAGACGCTAACTGGAAGGTTCAAGGTCACCTACTTAGAATTTACGCCCTAACCAAAACCATCTCCCATCTAATGCTCCAACTTGCAGCAAATGCCCCGGTCGGAGAATAGACACTCGTTCCTAACTGTTCTTAATCTTGTTCCAGGTATCATATAGCGACTCCTGGCTGGGACGGTTCTCAGGAAGCTCAAACAACGGCTGACATTCCCTTAAACTATCATAACAGTCAGCTGGCAACGTCTGGTATAGCGCAGTGCCTTTAGTCTTCCAGTCAATCATCTCATCAGTCACTTCCTTGATGATCTTGCCGGGGTTTCCCACAACCAACGAACGTGCAGGAATCTTAGTGTTTGCAGCCACAAATGACAAAGCACCAACGATACACTCATCCCCAATCACCACCTCATCCATAATCACAGAGTTCATTCCGATCAGCACATTCCGTCCTATCTCAGCGCCGTGAATAATCGCCCCGTGGCCTATATGCGCTCCTTCCTTCAGCAGCACAGTCACGCCGGGAAACATATGTATCGTACAGTTCTCCTGCACATTGCAGCCATCTTCAATCACAATCCCTCCCCAGTCGCCCCTTAGCGCAGCACCCGGTCCGATATACACATCCTTCCCGATGATCACGTTGCCTGTCACCGCCGCCTGTGGATGTACAAACGCAGTTGGATGCACTACCGGCACAAACCCTTTAAAAGCATAAAACATTTCCTGTAGTTCTGTTTAGTAAGTCAAGTTAGTTCAGTTCTTTTCATCTGCGAACAATTCACCAGCAATTTTATCAGCATACAGCTTTCCGCTACTGGTAAGACGAAGTACACCGTCTTTTTCTTCCACGAGTCTGCGCTCCTGAAATTCCAGACTTCTCTTAGCGAGGTCGCTCATTTCCTCCTCTCCCCATTCCTGCTTCACCTTCGCCAGATCCAGCCCCCACATGGTGCGGATAGAGGTCATGATATATTCGTTCAGTCGCTGCACATCCGTGAGTTGTTCTTCCTCAAATTGCAGTTCATGCTGCTTCAAAATTGAAGTCACATACAGCGCATTATTCGCCACGTTCCATCTGCGGTTCCTGCCGTCAAATGAATGTGCGGAAGGCCCGATGCCCAGGTAGGGAACGCCCCTCCAATAGTTGGTATTATGCTGCGCATAGGCGCCTGCTTTTGCCAGATTTGAGATCTCGTAATGCTCATAGCCCATCGCCTCCGCAGTCTCCATAAGAATCTCAAACTGCTGTGCCGACTGTTCCTGGTCAACCGGTGCCGACTGTTTTTTATTTATCGAATGATGAAGGGCTGTGCCTTCTTCAACAGTCAGTGCATAGGCAGAAAAATGCGGTATTTGCAGGTCTCTCACTGCTGCCAGGTTTTGCTTCCAGGCTGTGTCCGAAAGTCCGGGAGTGCCATAGATCAGGTCAATGGTGATGTTCTCAAATCCGGCATCCTGGGCGGCCTTGATGGCATAGTCTGCTTCCTTTGCATTGTGCGCACGATTCATATACCGCAGGTCTTCATCACGGAAGGATTGCACACCAATGCTAAAGCGGTTAATGGCTGTATGCCGCAGCGACCGGATATAGGCGGTGTCCAGGTCGTCGGGATTCGCTTCCAATGTACATTCCTTCAGGTCCAGCTTCGGGTAGTTTGCCGCAATACTGTCCATCAACCGGTTAATCTCGTCTGCAGTGAGCAATGAGGGCGTACCTCCGCCGAAATAGATCGTCTCAATCACAAGGTCGTCTGCGAATCGTTTCTGCATTTCCAGCTCGCGATGCATGGCCTCGAGCACCTCGTCTTTAAGTCTGAGGGAGGTGGAAAAATGAAAATTGCAGTAATTACATTTCTGTTTACAGAAGGGTATATGAAGGTAAATACCTGCCATAGTTTAATTTTGAAAAGATGCAGTGTTTCAAAGGCTTAAGATTTATTACCATGCTCCTGCGGGCATGTCAGGCCTCGCCATTGAAACACTGGTTTCTTTCTGCCATGCTTGTTTGCTGTTGCCTGGCAGCCTATTCGCAAAGCTACACCATCCACCTCGAAGCTGTGGATACTGCCCCCGGCCTCTCACTCAGCGATTTTCTTTCACCCCCTCAAAAGAAAGTCGATGCTTCCACCGCATTCAACTTTGTACAGTCAATAGTCCCGCGCCTCCAGGAGGCGGGCTTTCTGTCGGCTTCGGTAGATAGCATCAGCATACAGCCAGATGCCTACAGGGTGTATGTGTTCATCGGACAAAGCTATCGCTGGGCCAATGTGTCATTCGATTCTATTCCTCCCGCTGTCTTCAGCCAGGCGCGCATCTCCACCTCTGGCTGGTCTGGACAGCCTCTGAAGCCAAAGCAGCTTTCTTCTGTGTCTGAAAAGATTGTCCGCTGGGCAGAGAACAATGGCTATCCCTTTGCGCAGGTTTGGATGGAGGCTGCAACCATAGACTCTGCTGGCGGTGTTTCCGGGAAGCTCATGTTGCAAAAAGGGCCGCAGCAGAAGATCGATTCCATTGCCATCCATTCGCAGGTGCGGGTCTCGCGCAATTACCTGCTGCGATATCTTGATCTTCGTCAGGGTGAGCCCTACAACGAGGAGAAGCTTCGCGCAATAACCAACCGCCTGCGTGAAATCCCATTTCTCCAGGAGGCCGAGCCCTGGAACATAGAGTTCAAACTTTCAGGCACCACCCTAAACCTTTACCTCAGGGAGCGAAAAGCCAACCAGCTGAACGGTATCGTCGGACTGCTGCCAAACAGTGTAGAGACGGGTAAATTCCTCCTGACTGTTGACGCGCTTTTTGCTTTTCAAAACCACCTGGCGCAGGGCGAATCTATCTCCG
>JAFAAT010000307.1 GCA_023426425.1 Bacteroidota bacterium
CTCTTCTTCCATTGGGAGAGAAGTAAGGGAAGGCTGCTTTGGAGCTTTGTCAACGAGGGTAAAGTCGTACTGGTTGCCGTGATCATTCTCGAGGATTTGCCTCAGGGGAGTGTTAACGTCATCATCGTCGGAGGTACGAGTATTTTCCTCAGTATCAGAAGTTTGTATAGATGCTGCGAGGACTTGTGCGCGCCTGCGGGCCTTGCTGATTAAAGGTCTGATATCCAGGGCGAAAAGGATGAAGATAAAGAAGAGGCAGATGCCGGCCAGGAGCAGGCCTGTCATTTTACCAAGCAAGCCATTTAAGTAGCTAACTGCTTCATTGCCCCAGGCACCTCCGAATGGAAATTCTGCGTTGGGGAGGATGTAAGTGATGACGGGGGCGCCTATAAGCAGGAATACTGAGAACCAGCGGAGGTAGCGGATAAGGGGGACGAGTTTTTTGCCATATACCAGGTTGAGGCCGATGCAGGTGATCCAGATGCCGAGGACAAGTGAAGCTATGCCTGCTCCCTGGAAGACGAGGACATGTGAGATGGCGGCGCCGAGGCGTCCACCCCAGTTTGCGACTGTTTCATTGCTGCTAAAGACAAATTGGGATAAGTCGGTTTTGGTAATCAGCTTGTCCTGGTCGACCTGCCAGGTGAAGCAGTAACTAATAATTGAGAAACAGATGAACAGGCCGACCAGGAGAAAAAAAGTGCCGAAGCCGAGTCGGAGTTGTCTGCGTCGGTCCAGTGTTTCCTGAGAGGGTTTTTTAGATGCCTTAGCATGAGCAGATTTGCTGGTTTTCTTAGCTTTAGACATGGAGGGTAGCAAGAGTATACCTACAATATTACTGAAGTATTGGCTTTTTAAAAGGCGGTTTTGTAATATTGTTGGAAAAGCTAATTTTGAGAAAAGGTATTGTGGAGCAAACGGTCAGGTTGAAATGACCGTCTTTAATAAATAATCCACCTTGTGGAGGAAAGATTGATTGACCTGAAAAAAATACAATGAGAAAGAATTTACTTCTTTTACTGGCAATTGGAGCACTTATCAGCAGCAGTGTGCATGCACAGATAACTGTTACTCCCTCACAGACGGCAACGGCATTGGCTCAGAAGCTGGTAGGTACCGGGGTGCAGATCTCGAATGCGACATTGAATTGCCCGGCGAATGCGAATGGTATCTTTACGGTGCTCACGAGCAATCTGGGCCTGGACAGTGGTATAGTGCTAACCAGTGGGCAGGCGGCGACAGGCGGCGGAAATACCGGGGTGAATGCTCCTGCTTCGAGTAGTGCATCTAATTCGAACAGTGCGCCGGGTGATCCTGACCTGACAGCAATTTCGGGTGTTACCACGAATGACCGTTGTGTTTTGGAGTTTGACTTTCTTCCTGCGGGTGATACAATCAAGTTTGACTACGTTTTTGGTTCAGATGAATACACGACCTACAACTGTAGTAGTTTCAATGATGTGTTTGGATTTTTGATTTCGGGCCCGGGTATTACGGGGCAAAAGAATATTGCATTAGTGCCCGGGACGAATTTCCCGGTGGCAATCAACACAATTAACAATGGTGGTAACTATACCCCTACTCCGAGCAATCCTTGTTATACAGCAACTGGAGGAAATGGTCCGTACACGGCGCTTTATGTGACGAATACCGGAACAACGGTTTCCTATAATGGCTTTACAACAATACTCACGGCTATTTCTCCAGTTACACCTTGCAGCACCTATCACCTTAAGCTGGCTATTGCTGATGGTTCTGATCATATTCTTGATTCAGGAGTGTTTTTGAAGGCTGGTTCTTTAACTTCTAATGCTGTAACTGTTACACCAGTTGGTGGTGGAGGGCTTTCTGCTCCTACTCCGTATACTGTTAGGGGTTGTCTTCCGGGACAATTTATTTTCAACAGGCCAGTAGCTGCCGCAACGCCATTGACGATTAAATATCAGATTACCGGTAGTGCGACCAATGGCGTTGACTATAATCAGATTGCGGACAGTGTGGTGATTCCCGGAGGGCAGACATCCACAATACTGAATATTTATGGTATACCAGTTAATCCACCTACCGGACCGGAAAATGTGAAGTTGTATATCTACTCACCCTATACCTGTTCTACACCTGTAGTAATTGATAGTGCTGAGATCATGATCTATGACTCACTGGATGTGGAGATTCTTTCACCTGATACGGCGGTGTGTAAACATGAAAGTGTTCAGATATTCACACGAGGCGACACATTGCTTGAGTTTTCGTGGACACCGACTACATGGATTGACAGTGTGAATGGACGTAATCCTACTGTTACTCCTATGAGTACTACGACTTATACTGTAGCTGCAACTCTGCCTGGTTCGGGATGTCCTCCTTCTCATGATCATATCACAGTGACTATCCAGGAGGAGCCGGAAGTTGATGCGGGACCTGATGTGGTTACCTGTCTTGGTGTGCCGGTGCAGTTTAATTTGAGTGTAACGCCAACCACGCAGAACTATACATATTCGTGGTCACCGGGTACTAATCTAAGTGCGACTAATATTCCGAATCCAGTGAGTAACCCTACAGGAGATATAACTTATTTTATTGAAGTTGATCCTGGTGCGGCTGGTTGTCTTGGATATGATACTGTTAGCATCAGGGTGCTACCCAATGATTTTAGTTTGTTTAATAAGGACACAGCGATTTGTAAGGGAGCCAGCGTACAGATTAACGCTATGGGAGACACTGCGTTTAACTATGCGTGGACACCTGGATTATGGGTTTCTGATTCTAATGTGATTAATCCGCTGATTACACCTGATACTTCTCAGTTGTATACATTGACAGCGTCTTATCCTGGCTGTCCGAATATCGTGAAGCAACTTTATTTCGATGTGCAACCTGTTGCCCAGGTTTATGTGGGACCGGATAGGGAGAAATGTCAGTATGATACTATCATGATTGAGCCGATAATTACTCCGGCAGGGTATCCTAATTATACGTACACCTGGCAACCGGCTACAGGTGTGGACGATCCTTCCCGGAAGAATATAATATTCTCCGGGCAGGCTAATGCGATGCCATTGTCGTTGAGTGTGGCTACACCTGCCGGATGTATTGGTACGGATGATTTGGATATCACTGTGCATCCGGGAGATTTCGCGTCTGTTACCCCATCTGACACGGCGATTTGTCCGAGGGAAACAGTGAGTCTGAACGTGGATGGAGGTGTTTTCTTTGATTGGACGCCTGGGTATTTCCTGACTGACTCTGCGGGTAGTAATGTGGTTGCAAGCCCTGTTACAAACATCACTTATGAGATAGTTGTGACTGATGTCAACGGATGTTTGGATACAGTGACATCGACGATTGTTGTACATCCTGATGCTGTACTGGAGTTGGGAGAAACAGTGACACTTTATCCTGGCGAGAGTATTCAGATGGATCCACAAGGAAATGGATTATATTTTTCATGGTTTCCTCCCCATGGGTTGAGTGCTGATAATATTGCAAATCCTGTAGCGCAGCCTGACGTGAATACCCGTTACTTTGTGACGGCGAGAAGCGAATGGGGATGCGTGGCTACTGATTCGATAGATGTGTTGGTTAATACGGAGTCTGTGCTGGATTTGCCAAATGCGTTTTCGCCTGGCTCATATCCGAACGATGAGTTCAAAATAATCAAGCGAGGCATTGCAACTTTGAAATATTTCCGTATTTTCAACCGTTGGGGAGCAAAAGTATTCGAGACCAGCAACATAGATGAAGGCTGGGATGGCATGCTAAATGGTACTCCACAGCCGATGGGCGTGTACGTATATATGGTTGAAGCTGAGACCAATACCGGCCGTCGATTTGTAAAACAAGGAAACGTAACATTAATTAGATAACATTCATATTAAGGTTAGACAACATGATCAGGAAAAATACCTTTACCCGTGCAGGCATTGTAGCTGCTGCTTTAGTACTCAGCGTACAGTCTGTGCAGGCACAAGACATTCACTTCACGCAGTTTGATATGGCACCGATGATAGTGAACCCGGCATTGACGGGTGCTCACCAGGGGCAATGGAGGGCTGCGGGTATTTATAGGAACCAGTGGAGAAGTGTGACCGTGCCTTTTGTTACGTATGCTGCTTCATTTGATGCGCGTGTGGTGAATGACTTAACACATGATGATTATCTGGCTGCGGGTGTACAAGTTTATAATGACAGGGCTGGTGATGGTAATTTGTCAAATTTTTCAACTCTGGCATCTGTGGCGTATCACAAGTTTCTCGGTGCCAATGTAGATAAATCTCTCTCGATTGGCTTACAAGGGGGATATACACAGAGAAGTATTGATCTGAGTAAGCTATACTTTGGAAACGAGTTTGATAATGGCATCTTCAACCAAGGGACATCAGGAGAGATGCTGAATAATAAAGTGGATTACTTTACAGTTAACGCTGGTGTGAATTGGTCGCATGCAGTAGGTGATAGATTTGGCTATTCAGTTGGTGCTGGTGCTTTTAATCTGAATCAACCACAGGAATCGCTGCAGAAAAAGCGCAATAGTGAGGTTGGTCTTGGAATTCGTTATGCTGCACAGGCAGGAGCTATTGTTTATGTCTCTGATAATTTTAGTCTTCGTCCTGCTGTACTTTATCAGACACAGTCGACTGCGACAGAACTGGTGGCGGGAAATGAATTCCATTACATTGTAGGCAACCCTGAGGTACGTTCTGTAGCTACAGCAGTATTTCTTGGTGGGTGGTACAGGAATGAAGATGCGTTCATGATTTCCGGTGGCTTTGAGTGGAAAGGGTTCCGTCTTGGGTTGAGTTATGACTACAATACTTCTTCTCTGAATACAGCTTCTAACGGTAACGGTGGTTTTGAAATAGCGCTACGCTATGTAGCACCAAACCCGCTTGATTTTGCGCGTCGACTTGTATATCCTTGCGCACGTTTCTAATACATTGATAGGAAGGGCAAAAAAAATTTTTTAGCCCTTTCTTTTTTTCCAACAGATTGTTACTTTTATACCCATTAACAACGCTCACGCACATGAGAAAAAATTGGCTGCTCTTAGTTCTGGCAACGATTCTTGTTTCAATACAATATGACGGTTATGCGCAGCAACAACGTACACAGAAGTACAGGAACAAAGCAAACGATCCGGTAGCACAGTTACCATACTATAAAAAGCTTCGTTGGGCTGACAACCTATTCAAAGCTGGAAGTTACTTCAATGCTATAGAGTATTATCAGCAACTTAAGCAGGAGCAGGAAAGGAATCCTTACCTGGCTTATCAACTTGCTGAGGCATACTGGATGACGAGAGACTATGTGCCTGCTGCTCACTACTATGGGGAGGCTTTTGCACTCGCGCCTAAGCTTTATCCTGAAGCGACATTCAAGCAAGCTATGATGTTGAAGATGCAGGGCGAGTACGACGCGGCCATTGCTATGTTCAACAAGTTTATTTCGGATAACCCGAAGACTTTCAAGAAGCTAAAGCTTCGTGCTAAAAGAGAAATCGATGGTGCGACTATGGCAATGAATTCTTTGAAAGATCCGATACCGGTTACGATAATCAATGCTGGTCCTAATGTGAATAGTGCTTATACGGAGCTTTCACCTTATCCGCTCGGTGATACTTCGCTTCTTTTTTCAACAATGCGTCAAAACCAGGTTGTGGAAGTAAGCAAGGCGAATCGTGAGGACTATATGTCGCGGATGATGATCTCCAAAAAGCAAGAGAACGTTCCGGTGGCCGACTCTTTTCAGTGGGCGCTAAGGTTCAATGAAACTTTCACTGATCCACGTGCACACGTAGGTAACGGAGTATTTAGTCCGGGTGGTGACCGCTTTTACTTTACAAAGTGTGCTGAAGAAGATTCCATGAAAGTAAACTGTCGCATTTTTGTTTCTCGCTTTGAAGGAAGCGGATGGACAGCACCTGAAATGCTTGGTGGAGGAATCAATGAAGGAGGTTCAAATACGCAACCATTCATGGCTATGGTGGGTAAGAAAGAAGTACTTTTCTTCTCTTCCAACAGAAAGCTTCAGAGTCGTGGCGGATATGATATCTGGTATTCTATTTACGACAGCCGTAATGGAACATACCGTCGCCCTCAGAATGCCGGTAAACAAATCAACACCGAGCAGGATGAGATTACGCCATACTATGATTCAAGGTTGAATAAGTTATACTTTGCGTCTAACGGTTGGGTGACAATGGGTGGATTTGATATCTTCTCTGCTGATGGTGGTCCTTCACGTTATACAAACCTTGTGAATCTCGGATATCCAATCAATACGTCTGCGGATGAATTGTATTATATCAAAGATCCGGTAGGCAAGCCCGATGCGTATGTGGTATCAAATCGTATTGGATCTATCGCATTGAAGAATCCTACTTGTTGTGATGACATCTGGAGAATTCAGTACGAACCAAGGCTAGTAGCTATGGGTAAGGTGGTTAATTGTACGAGCCAGGACTCCATGGAAGATCTGGTTGTAAAGTTGGTGGATAACAATGGTGACGTTAAGACTTACAACTCCACTGACGGCACCTTTGCATTCAATCTATCCCGCGAGAAGACTTATGTGGTTACTGCGGATAAGCAAGGGTTTTCATCTACACGTGCTACCATCAGCACCATGGATGTAAAACGTTCGGATCCAGATGATACTGCTATTGTTACAATTTGCCTTGAAACTATCGAGACGCGTTTCAGAGTGAGCAATGTGTACTACGATTATGACCTGGCAACACTTCGTCCAGAGTCGATTGCATCACTGGATTCACTAATCAATTTCATGAGAGATAATCCATCTCTGAGTGTTGAGATCTATTCTTTCGCTGATGCAAAGGGTACGGATGCATATAACCGGGATCTTTCTGAGCGTAGAGCCCAGTCTGTAAAGGATTACCTGGTGAACAATGGCATCGAAGCTGAGCGTATGATTGTTAAAGGTCTGGGAGAAACGAATCCAGCTGCACCAAACACCACAGAGGGTGGTAGAGACAATCCGATTGGTCGCCAGCTGAACCGTCGTACCGAATTCAGAGTGGTTACAGATGTTCCGACACGCCGGGTTATCTTTAATAGCGCCAAGCCGGGATCATTGGATGAGCAACAGAAGAACCTGGAAATTGACGAGTCTATAAATGAAGATGGTGAAGTTGATAGTGAGTCTAACGTCGGTGATCCCGGAAGTCGTGTAAACTAAATATTCAAGCTTTATAAA
>JAFAAT010000002.1 GCA_023426425.1 Bacteroidota bacterium
CTGATGTCATTATTGAACCCGGGTGTGTCAAATGATGAGTCAAATGTGCTTTCAGCCATCCTGGTTCAGGAGACATATCATCATCCAGGAAAACCAACAGTTCACACCCGGCATCTGCAGCTCCACGATTACGCACCGCAGCCCTACCCCTGTTCTCCTGAGTTATGATTCTGAAGTTAGTTAAAGCAAATTCCTGGCTACGCAACAATTCCTCAGTTCCATCAGTTGATCCATCTATTACTATAATCACCTCATCTGGCTGGAGTGTTTGCCGCTCAAGCGCATGCAATACAGTCTCAATCTTGTGAGCGCCATTATACGTAGGAATAATAACTGAAATCGTCATCTGCTCAGCAAATTCTTCAGAAACTGAATAGAAATCCTTTCCAAAGTAGAGAAATTCCGCTCAAGGAACTGTTGTTCATACTTTTTCATCAATGCCTGTTTATCCGAAGAACTACCGCCCATCAGGTGTACAACTTCGGTATCCGCCGAAAACCACACTTCATACCCTAGCTTCCAGATATCCATGCACCACTGCATATCCTCAAAATACATGTAGTATGAATCATCGAGTTTGTTCCCGGGCATATGGTTTAGTAGCTCTGCCCTAAACAGGAAAAATGTGCCCCATACCCAGTCGGCTGTGACAGATGTCTTATGATCAAAAAATGCCCCCAGAAGCAATTCACCGGCGGCTTTATTCGACATAAATTTTTGAACCCTGAACAACTCCAGCAGCTGATACTTTACCGAGGGAAACCGTTGTGCAGCTGACTGATGTCTGCCGTCCGGAAAAACCAGACGGGGAGAAACCACACCAGCTTTGGGATGATCATCCAGGAAACGGCAAGTTATTGCCACTGCATTCGAGATGAGGTACGCGTCGCTGTTTAGCAATAGGATGTACCTCCCCTTTGCATGTTTTATTCCGTAATTGTTTCCACCTGCAAATCCTATGTTGTCCTTTATCACAACAAGCTTCACAATATCTTCCGGCCAGCGCGACTCAGTAAACTCACCGCTCCCGTTCTCAACCAGAATAATCTCATAGCTAACCCCCTCAGTATGTCTGATCACAGAATCCACGCAGGCTTCAGCGAGTGCCCTGGTATGGTAGTTCAGTATAATAATAGATACATCCATTTTATCCTCTTAGCTTTTTTACAAGACTCGCAATCCTTGAATACCATACTGAGTTCTCCCTGGCCAGCTGGCGCTGAGGAACGCGGTTGGGAGGATTCATTCGAAGTCTCTTTATCAATAATGCCACGTCAGATTCAGTCACTAATTCAAGCCTCTCCCAGACCTCTGGTTCTACAGGATGGAAGTTGCGCAGATCCGCATAGTTATTAGTGTCGAGTGTTTCCCACAACTCGAAATACTTCATTACGTCAAAGTCATTCTTGTGCCCCCAATTCTGAATCTTTTGCAATACTTCTTCTTTACTCCGGGCCCAGGATTGATGGAGAATCAAAAAGTTCGTCTTTATATTGAAATGACCATTGCTTCTGCCGAAATGATACTCCGGCTTGTTGGTAGCTACCGGTATGTATTCCGGGGTCTTCGATTGCACAAACAGGAATCCCTCCTTTACCTGTTTGAACATAATATACCATGGGCAGACTACATTGACAGGTCTGGAAGGGCGAAGCTTTCGTAAGTAAGAAGCAAACCCTTCAAAATCGATGAAATATTCATCAGTATCAAGTTGCAGGTGCCACCCACCTTCTCCTAAAAACTCAGAAATCTTCTTGCGTTGGCGCACCTCATTCTCCATTGGGCTCAGGTTCGAAAGATGAAAGTCATCTTTATAAACCTTAACCTTATTGTCTTTATCAAGATCATGGATAAACTCATTCAAAGCCTTCTCGTCCAGGTAGAATTTATTGCCTGCCCAGCTTATCTGATCCTGATCAAAGGAAATGCAAATAACTGACGCGCTTTCATATACGAGTGGCAGTGATATCCGGAGATACTCCCAGTCATACGCGATGCAAAATCCTATCTTAATCTGATCAATCATTTGCCCTTCACTTGCCGTTTTAAATGATACAAAACATCCTTAAGGAATCTCACATCTCCGAAAGGTGCTCTGCAAATTGCCTTGAATGCCCATGTATATCCCTCCAGAAACTTATCCTCATTGAGTGCCTGAATGGCATTGTCCCTGAGTGTGTACACATGCCGCTCAAGCATTGCCGGAAACTCTACTGTCCACTGCTTAATCCTGGAAAGCTTTTGGTCAAGTCCGAGGTCTAAAGTCCGATCAAGATGCTGCGTTAACTGCTCGTCAACAATTTTCTTTTTGATTCTATACCAGTAGTGATAGTTGTAATGTTCACACGTCTCAATGCGGGCATTGTGTTCAAGCACGATGGAAAACGCATACTGTTCAGTAGCATGATTTTTTGTGAGCGGGTACGCAAAATCAGTTATCGCGTAAACATCTGGCAGTAAGGCAGCATGCGACCGATGAAACATCATCACACCAGCATTCCACGAAGAGTATTCAGGCGCGACCCTCATTACCCGGCCATCAGCCAGGGGCAAATCAGAGGTACACACCAGCGTATGAAATGCCCGGAAGGTCTCACCTGCTGGCAATGGAAATTTTGCCATTTTCTCAAACCTATATTCATGCTTATGCATGATACAGCAATCAGGAGAAAGCTTTGTTAGCAGAGGCGAAGGATCGGCAACAAAGAAGCTATCAGAATCAAAATAGATGAGTTCTCCGGGGAGTATAGTGAAAGCCTCTTCGATAGCTGCAATCTTCATCCGGTGGAGAAAATCAATTTCACCCCGCATTTTGACTATCTTTTCAGGCGTCAACTCAATACATTGGAAAGGCAAACCATTCAGGTGCCGGTCGAAAAACGAAGGGTTGTCTGTGAATATCAGTAGTCGAACCTGATCTTTTGGAATGGTTGAATGAGCAAAGAAGCTCAAAATTGCAAAGACTGCCCTTCGAAGCTCATACTGTTCCTTAAAAGATTGTACAACAAGTGTAACCAAGCGAATTAAAGTTTAGTGTCAATACAGGCAGTAGTTTTCTTATCCGCTCGAAACAGACCGGGCAGGCCACGCAGGAATTTCCAGATTGCTCTTGCAGCCGGATGGTCCCAGTAGAATTCCACTGCACGTACTCTAACGAATTCCCTTGCACCTCCCATAGAGAGACCTGCATACCGGCGTGTATCCTTCTTACCTATCAGTTTAAGATAGTAGTAATACAAACTCCTGAGCCGGTTACTACATTGTATTTCCCACGGGCGCTGAAGTGTGAAATGTACAACAACAACATCGCTTAAAAATTCACGTAGCTGCTTTTCAGATGACTCCGTAGGCAAATAAGAATACAAAAGATTGAACCCTACTGGCAGCTTTTGCCAATTCTTCCTGAGGATCGCATTCAACGCATCCTGATCTACAAAACTGATTCGCTCCGGATAGTTTTCCAGATACTCAAATGCCTTCTCTGATATTTGTTGTTCTTTCCAGGATTCCAGATCAATTAACAACATACCGGAATTAAAATATTCTCCGTCCTCCTCAATGCCAATTGCAGCATTTTTCTTTACGTAATTGTCATAAACTGCGCCAACGGGGTAATTGTTTAATTCTTGATGATACAGGCAGGCGAGATCCCCAAGGACCAGCATGTCCGTATCGAGGTAGATCAGCCTTCCAATTTCTGCAGGCACCAAAAAAGGGAACAACAATCTATAGTACACGGCATGTGTCCAGCTATCGTTGAGCACGATATTCTGAAGTTTAGACTCGTCTATTTCGTAATAGACAATCTGCTTCCCATGCTGTTCAAGAAAGGCAGCGATTTTATCCAGCTCAGACTGGGGAACACCAGTAGCTATTGCATGGATTGTAATACTTTGGCTTTTGTTGTTAGCGGCAATAGAACTGACGAGCGCATAAAAAGGAGGCAGGTAATTGCTGTCAAATGCAATACCCAGGTGAATCATGCTGTCGTTCCTGTGTGCCACCATTTCTATCTAATCTCTTTAATAGACATTGTCCCTGGAAGGATAACTCTACCCCAGTTCAGAGTTGGTCTGGTAAGGAAAGTACTGAGTTCA